>CAZQPN010000021.1:0-9018 GCA_964595215.1 uncultured Rubrivivax sp.
CCTGGATCAGGTTCAGCCGGCTGTGCGAGTTCAGCCGCAGGTCGAACACGTCGGGCCCGCTGGTGCGGAAGGTCGACGTGAACAGCGACAGCCCGTTCGCCTTGGCCTCGGGCCGGGGCGTCTTGTACTCGGCGACGATGACCACGGTCGCCGGCCCGACGACGAAGCGCGGGTCCTGGTTGACGGTGGACCTGACGCCGCGCGTGACCATCAGCCGCAGGTGCGCGCCGTCGGTCATGCCGTTGGCGTCGAGCGTGGCCCGCAGGGCGTCGGCCACTTGTGCGCGCGTCATGCCGATGTCCAGCGCGATGCTGCGCGCACCCTCGAACAGACGGTCGAGGTGAGCGTCGAGCTGGATCAGCCGGCCGCGCACCATGCGCAGTCCCTCCCAGACACCGTCGCCGAGCGCGAAGCCGCTGTCGAACACCGACACGCGCGCCTCGTCGCGCGGCACCAGCGCGCCGTTGACGTAGACGAGCACGTCCGCGTTGCGCGGATCGGCGACGTAACCCTGGGCGCTGCGCGAGGTCTCCATGGGCGCGATGCTAGCCGGCGCGCCAACGGCGCAGGCCCGGGCTTGCCGCCCCGAATCCATCTGCTGGCGAATCGACGTCCCGACCTCTGCCGTCGAGTGCCCGCCAGGTTCACGCGGCTGCCGCCGGGGCATCCTCGACCAGCTGCGCCGCCACCAGCTCGAGCAGGCTCTCGACCGGCCGCGTCCACTGCGCCTGGCGTGCGCCCATCTCGAAGGTGATGCGGCACTGGCCGCAGCTGGTGACGAAGTGCTGGGCACCGGTGGCCTCGACCTGGTCGCGCTTGATCTCGAACACCTTCTGGCGCAGCGGCGCGGCACGCGTGTTGGAGACCACGCCGCCCCCGCCGCCGCAGCACAGGCCACCGACGCCGTGATCGGCCATCTCGTGCAGCGTCAGGCCCAGCGCCGCCAGCACGCGCCGCGCAGCCTGCTCCAGGCCGCCGCGGCGGACGATCTGGCAGGGGTCGTGGAAGGTCGCGCTGTCGCCGATCGGCCGCACCCGGATGCGGCCGTCGGCGATCAGCTCGTCGAGGTACTCGGTCATGTGCACGACGCGCACCGGCAGCGCGCGGCCGTACCAGCGCGCCGCTTCCCAGCGCGCGGCGCCGTAGGCATGGCCGCACTCGGGCAGCAGCACCGTCTTGGCGCCGATCTTGACCGCGGTGTCGATGATCGAGCGCGTCAGCCGCTCCTGCAGCGCCAGGTCACCGTCGTTGTAGCCGATGTTGGAGGCGTCGAAGCCTTCGCTGTGCATGGTCCAGCGCACGCCGGCGCGGTTCAGGACCTTGGCCGCCGCGGCCAGCGCGCCGGTGTGCTCGTCCAGCTCGGCCGGCGCCGCGGTGACGAGCACGTCGGCCTGCGGCAGGTCGCAGGGGATCTCGACGCCGTGCTCCCGCCCCGCGTCGGCCAGGATGTCGGGCAGGTCTTCGCCAGGCGTCGCGGTGCTGCCCCACTGACCCGCGGTGCGGTCCATCAGCGCCAGCCGGTCGGGCAGCAGGCCGGCCTCGTACATCGCGTGGCGCGCCTGCTTGACGAGCTCGGCGATGTCGATGCCCATCGGGCAGGCCAGCGTGCAGCGGCCGCACATCGTGCACGAGTCGTAGAGCAGCGCCTGCCATTGCTGCAGGTCCTCGATCGTCGGCGCGCGCACCAGGCCGAGGGCGCGGATCAGCGGCGCCAGCGGCCCGTGGCTGCGCTGCCAGGCGCGGCGGAAGGGCTCGAGCTTGAGCACCGGCGTGAGCTGCGGGTCGCCGGTGGCGAGGTGGAAGTGGCAGGCCTGCGCGCACAGGCCGCAGTGCACGCACGAGGCCAGGTGCAGCGCCGCGCTGCGGCCCACCTCGCCGACGAAGGTGCGCACGGCCTTGTCCAGGCGCTCGGCGTCGCCCATCGTGCCCTGGCGGTCGAAAGCCGGTCGGACGGCCGCGGCAGCGGTCATGCCTTGACCCCGCGGTGGCTGTAGCGTGCGCCGGTGGCGGCGCGCGAGAACGCGAACAGCACGCCGTGCATCAGCTTGCCGAACGGAAACCAGATCAGCAGCAACTCCACCGTCAGCAGGTGCAGCGCCAGCGGCCCGCTGTAGACGATGTGACCGGGCGCCAGCAGCGCCGCCGAGGGCTCGGCCACCAGCGCCATGCCGGTGAGCAGCGGCAGCATGGTCACGCTCCAGCTGATCCAGTCGTCGGCCGTCGACAGCCTGCGCCGCACCGCGTCGCTCAGCCGCATCGCCAGCGCCACCAGCAGCGTCACGATGGTGACGCCGGCGGCGACGGCGAACACGGGATCCGGCAGCGCCGGCCACGACAGGCCCGTCAGGCGCTGCACGAACGCGATGTGCGGCGCGTAGCCCAGCACCACCAGCGCCAGCCCGACGTGGAAGGCAATGCCGTTGAGCGCCACCGGCAGCGTGCGCGCGCGGAACTCGCGCCGTGGCCAGAAGCCGCGACCGATGCCGTGCAGCGCACCGATCCATGGCGCGGGTGCGCCGGCGCGCGGCACCGACAGGTCGGCCTGCGCCGGCAGGCGCAGGATCGCGACCAGCCGCCACAGGGTGCCGGCAACGAACACCGTCAGCGCCACGGCGAGTGCCGGCCCGCGCGCGAATTCGAGCAGGGTCATTGCCACACCTTTCACTTGGCCGGCAATTGCCGGCCGCCGTGCAGGCTATGCCCGTGGACACCGGGCCGGGTTGACCGGCATCAATTCCGTTCAGTGTCGATCGTCCCGTGCCCACCAAGCTGGCCGAGCGGCCGGGTCCGACGGCTGTTCACCGGCGATCGCTCAGGGCCGTGCCTGGTCGGGCCCGGCGTAGTCGCACACGCCCTCGGGAAAGATGCGCTCGAGCGTCGCGCGCTGGTCGGCGTCCGGCTGCCAGGCGCCATAGCTGCCGTCGGCCGCCGCCTGCGCCACCGGCTTGAGCGCGCAGCGGTAGATGCCGCCCTCGATCGGTGCGCCGGCGACGATGCGCGAGGTCGAGTACAGCGGGAAGGCCTGCGTGCAGGCACCGGCGGGGCGGGCGTCGAGGATGCCGTCCCAGACGCCGTCGCCGCTGGCCATGCGCTGGCCCTGCAGGTCGAAGCAGGCGTCGGCGGCGGCCGCCGGGCGGTTGCCGGCGATGCCGGCGGCCGGGTTGGCGCGCAGCGCCAGCATCCACGTGTCCATCACCGCCAGTGCCTCCAGCGACTGGCTCGCCTTGGGCTGGCCCGGCATCGTGTCGGTGAACCAGATCGCCAGGTGGGCGCTGTGTCCCATGCGCTGCCGCACGCGCTGGCGCGTGGCGAAGGACTGGTGCGCGTTGTGCATGTCGAGTTCGCGCTCCATGTACTGCCGGTGGTCGATCGCCGGCACGTCCAGCCGGCCGGTGAACACATGGCCCGAGGTGTAGGCTGCGCGCATCGCCGACAGGTCGCCGCGCGTGCGCGGCGCCGGCGTGGCAACGCCGGTCGCCAGGTTCATGTTCTTCGCGCTCCAGGGATCGAAGTAACCCGGGATCGTGAACACCTTCTGCAGCTCGGAGTTCCCTGTGCCGAGGAAGGGGAAGGTCTCCTGCGCCATCTCGTTCGGGTGCTTCCAGCCGCCGACGTGCCAGTTCAGGTGCAGGAACTCGTCCGGCGTGATCCGGCCGGCCTTCAGCGACTGCAGCCCGTACTGCACGCCGACGTTGTCCCAGGTCGAGCGCGCGGCGCCGCTGGCGTCGACGCCGTAGACGTTGCGCAGGTCGTCGTAGTGGGTCCATCGGATCGCCAGGATGTCGGTGATCGGCTCGTAGAACTGCGCATTCGGCACCTGGCCGAAGTTCGGGTTCATCGCCAGTGGCGACAGCCCGCGCCAGCCCGGGATGCACTCGGTCGAGCCGACCGCGCTGGCGTAGCCCAGCGCCAGCTTCAGGTCGCGCAGCGGATCGTTGACGCGGGCGAAGCCCTCTTCGGCGTTGAGGCCGACCAGCCAAGTGCGGTTCTTCGTCACCTGCCACTTGGGGTTGGCCCGATCGGTGGCGTCCATGTAGTGCTCGAGCAGTTCGCAGTCGCCGACGTGGATGGTCTGCGTCACCATGTCGGGGTAGCTCTGCACCGGCAGCAGCGCGTCCAGCACGCCGGGGTGGTTCTGCGCGATGATGTACTGCTGGATCGCTCCGCCCGAGCCGCCGAGGCCGACGGTGTACAGCGGCACGCCGTAGCGCTCGACGAAGCGCTCCTTGGTCATCATCGCGGTCTCGCCGGCGACGTTCAGGTTGTAGTGGGTGCCGGTGTTGTTGCCGCTGCTGTGCACGATGGCGTAGCCGCGCGCCAGGATGTCCGGGTTCATCGAGCCGGAGTGCACCGTGCCCTGCGTGTGGCCGATCGCCACGCCGCCCTGGAACCAGTACAGCAGGCGGCCGTTCCACAGTCCGGTGTCGTTCCGTGCCGCGTTGTCCCGCGCCGGCATCGGCGCCAGCATCGCGATGCTGTACAGGAAGCGGTTGATCGAGCCGATCTCGCGCCGCACGACGAAGTCCGCCGTGCGCCCGTCGCCCAGGGTGACGGTGGCCATGTCGGCGGGGCGGCTGCCGTCGGCCGGCAGGGCCTTCCAGGCGTTGCCGGTGCTGCGGTACTGGTAGCCGACGAAGGTGTCGATCGAGCAGTCGCGGCTGTAGCCGATCACCTGACCGGCGGCGTCGGTCACGCGGTAGCCGGGCGGCGAGGCGCGGTCGACCAGCGGCTGACGGCCCACCGTGCCCTGGATCGTCGTGCAGACGAAGGGATGCTGCTGCGGGCCGCTGAACATCGGGCCTGTGATCGGATGGTTGACGAGGTCGAGCGCCGCCGCCACGCCCGGCCCGCGACCGCTGCGGTGGCGCAGCTCGAGCCGGTTGGCACCCACAGAGAGTCCGTCGACGACGGCCTGCCAGCGGTCGCCGACCGGCGTCATGTCGATGTCGAGGCGACGGCCGTTCAGCCACAGCTCGAGCTGCTTGTGCAGGCCGCGCGGCGCGGCGACCTCGATGCGTGCGTCGCCGCCGGAGACGTACTGTGCCGGGCTCGAGACGACACGCATCGCGATCGCACCCGGCGGCGCGGCAGCGCCCTGGCGCGCATCGGCGACCGAGGGCTGGCGCTCGACGGGCGGCGGCGCCGCGTGCAGCGGGCCGACGCCGAGCACGAAGGCGGACGCCGCGATGCAGACGGCACGGATCGGATCAGGCATGGCATGTCTCCTCGGCGCCCCGTTGCGGGGCTTGTCGTTGTCGGGCGCCTTCGGTCGCGCGTATCGCCCGCGTCAGCGGCGAAGGCGACCGGGCCAAGGCGCAGGCGACGCGCCGCGGTCCGGCACGGGCACCATAAGTCGACCGTCGCCGGCCCGGAACCGGGTTTCCCTGCATGGACCGCGCCGCTCCCCCCTCGAACGAAGGGGGATCGGCGCAGGCGGCTCAGCGCGTCTCGCGCCCTGCCGCGACGACCGCGGCTTGCACGCGCGAACTCAGCCCGAGCTTGCGCAGGATGTGCTGCACGTGGATCTTCACCGTCGTCTCCGCGATGCCCAGCGTGCGCGCGATCTCCTTGTTGCTCGCGCCGCGCGCGATCTCGGCCAGGATTTCCTGCTCGCGCGGGGACAGGCTGTGGATCGGATCGTCGTCGGGCACCTGCGCGGGCACTGGCGTGGCGGCCGGAAAGGCACCGTTCGGCCCCAGCGCCTGGAAGGCGCTGACCAGCTTGCCCGTCATCTCCGGGCTGACGGTCGATTCGCCTTGCGACGTGCGCAGGATCGCCGCGGCCAGCACCTCGTGGTCGACGGTCTTCAGCAGGTAGCCGCGCGCACCGCTGCGCAATGCGGCGGCGAGGTCGTTCTCGTCCTCGCTGACGGTCAGCATCAGCACCTGGGTCCCCGGCGCGGCCTCGCGCAGACCGGCGATCGCGTCGACACCTTTCACGCCCGGCAGGTGGTTGTCCAGCAGCACCACGTCGGGCTGCAGCGCCGCCGCGCGACGCTGCGCCTCGCTGGCGTCGCCGGCCTCGCCGACGACCTCGATGCGCGCGTCCTGCGAGAGCAATGCGGTCACGCCGCGGCGGAACAGCGTGTGGTCGTCGACCACCAGCACCCGCACGCGTCGCGCCGCCGTCATGCCGCCGCCTCGGCGGGGTCGGCCGAGGCCACCTCACCATTCGCCGCCGGCAGAACCAGCGTCACGCGGGTGCCGCCACCCGGCGCTGCCGTCACCGCCACCTGCGCGCCGATGCGCTCGGCGCGCTCGTGCATGATGCGCAGGCCGACGTGCGTCTCGTCGGGCGGCGGCCCGGCGGCATCGAAGCCGCGGCCGTCGTCGCGCACCTCGAAGCGCCAGTCGCGCCCGCGCTGCACCTCCATCCACACGGCGCGCGCACCGGCGTGCTTGCGCACGTTGGACAGGGCCTCCTGCAGCACGTGCAGCACCTGCACCTGCACGTCGGGGGGCAGCGGCAGGGCCTCCCCGCGCACGTCCAGCTGCGTCGGCAGGCCGGTCTGGTGCTCGAACTTCTGCAGCGTGCCGCGCAGTGCCAGCACGATGTCCTCGGCGTTGGTGCGGGTGCGGAAGTGCACCAGCAGTTCGCGCACGTCGGCCGTGCTCTCGCGCACGCCGGCGTCGAGCTCGTCGAGCGCGCGCGTGACGGCGGCGTCGTCGTGCCGACGCAGCGCGTCGCGCAGCAGCTGCACCTGGATCTTCAGGAACGCCAGCGCCTGCGCGATCGAGTCGTGCAGCTCGCGCGCCAGCAGGCCGCGCTCCTCGGCCACCGCCGACTCGCGCTCGAGCGCGCTGGCGCGCAGGCCCTCGATGCCGCTGGCCAGGTGCGCCGCCATCGCCTCGAGCAGGCCGCGCTCGTCGTCGCTGAGCACCGCCGTGCCGCGGTAGAAGAGGTCGATCTCGCCGAGCACGCGCTGGTTCAGCATCACCGGCACGCTGACCAGCGTTTCGTAGCCGGCGCGCACGCAGTGGTCCATCGAGCCCGGCAGCGCCGGGCGGATCGGGATCACGCGCGTGCCGGGCTCGCTGGCCGCGCGCCCGCACAGGCAGTCGCCGGTGGCCACGCAGTGTTCGCCGTCGGCGATGCTCTGCGGCAGGCAGTCGCCGGCCAGCAGGAGGTAGCGCTGGTTGGCCTCGTTGGACCAGCGCACGGCGGCGGCGTCGGCGCGCGCGATCCGGCGCAGCTGGCGCACGAAGCCGCTCGCCATCGTCTCCATCGTGTCGGCGCCGGCGATGAAGGCGCTGGCCTCGTACAGCGCGGCCAGCCGCTCGCGCTGCTGCTCGACGCGCGCGGTCTTGTCGCGCACCTTGCCCTCCAGGTCCTGGTACAGGCCCTGCAGCGTCTCGGTCATGCGGTTGAAGCCGAGCGCCAGGGTGCCGAACTCGTCGGCCGAGGCGACCTCGACGCGGGCACCGAGGTCGCCGCCCTGCACCCGCTCCAGGCCGCGGCGCAGTCGCTCCACCGGGTTGATCACGAACAGGTAGGTCGCATACAGCGCGGTCACGGCGCTGGCGATCGCCAGGCCCATCATGGCCAGGTGGAAGCTGTTCAGCACCGCCGTCCAGTCCGCCAGCTGCCGTTCGATCAGGTTGACGAAGCCCTCGACCTCGCCGACGAAGCGGTCGGCCTGCGCATTCGCCGTGGCCGCGCCGGGCGGCACCGGTTCGAGCCAGCGCGTGCGCAGGTCGGCCCAGGCGTGCGCCATGCGGTCGAACTGCGCGCGCGACGCATCGTCCCAGGGCACGAACAGCGGACGGGACGGGTCGCCGTGGCGCAGCAGGTCCAGGCTGCCGTCGAAGCGTGCCGCCAGCGCCGACCTCGCCGGCACGTCGTCGGTCGCCAGTGAGGCGGACATGCGCCAGACCTGCATGCGCAGCCGGCCGGCCTCGTTGACCGCGGCGGCGCCGCCCTCGAGCTGCCAGCTCACCCACAACGTCAGTCCGGCCGAAGCCAGCGCCAGCGTCAGGAAGGCCCCGCCGACGAGGACGAGCTTGGCGGCCAGGGTGCGGGGGCTGCGCATCGGCGGCACTGTAACCGCGGCCCCGTCGGCCAACTTGACGGCTGTCAAGCAGCCTTCCGGTCTCCCGCCGGCCCGTCCGGTGGCGCGCGCGACCGCACGCCGTCCACACGCCCGAGTGGGCGGCCTCAGGGCGTCAACGTCGCCTGCGCCGACTCGTGCCGCAGCAGCGCCGCCTTGCGGTCCAGCCCGCCGGCGTAGCCGGTCAGCGTGCCGTTGCGGCCGATCACGCGGTGGCAGGGCACGACGATCGCGACCGGGTTGGCACCGATCGCCGTGCCGACCGCGCGCACCGCCGACGGCCGGCCGATGCGCGCGGCGACCTCGCCGTAGCTGTCGGTGGCGCCTGCCGGCAGCGCCAGCAGCGCCTGCCAGACGGCGCGCCGGAAGGGGGTGCCCTGCAGGTCCAGCGGCAGCGTGAACGGCGTCGCCGGGTCGTGCCAGTAGGCGGCCAGCTCGCGCGCGGCCTGCGCCAGCCAGCGCTGCGCCGGGTCGACCGGCACGCCGGGCAGAGGCGGCGGGTCGAACCACAGCAGCGCCAGGCCGCGCGCGGTGGCGGCCGCCGTCAGCGGGCCGAGCGGGGAGGGGAGATGGGCCTGTGCGGTCAGGCCGTCGGGGGTGCGGGTCATGCGGGGGTCTCCGGGGAGGGGGTCTCCAGGGTCTGCCACAGGCGGATCACGGCGTAGGCGCGCCACGGGCGCCAGGCCTCGGCAGCCTGCCGCACCTGCGCGACGTCGCGCGTGCCGAGCGCGGGCTGCAAGGCGTTCAGCAGCCCGATGTCCGAGGCAGGGAAGGCATCGGGCCAGGCCAGGGCGCGCATCGCGATCAGCTGCGCCGTCCAGTCGCCGACGCCCGGCAGCGCGCGCAGCGCGTCCAGCGTGGCCTCCAGCGGCGCGCCCGGGTGCAGCGCCAGCCGGCCGGCGACCACCTCGGCCGCCAGCGCCTGCAGCGCGCGCACGCGCTGGCGCACGATGCCGAGCCGCCCGATCCCG
>CAZQPN010000021.1:9028-15300 GCA_964595215.1 uncultured Rubrivivax sp.
GACCGCCGCGGCGTCGGGAAAGAGGCGGTCCAGGCCGTCGAAGGGTGTCTCCACCGGCGCACCCAGTGCGGCGACGAGGCGGCGCGTCAGCGTGCGCGCCGCGGCCACGGTCACCTGCTGGCCCAGGATGGCACGCACTGCCATCTCGAAGCCGTCGAAGGCACCGGGCAGGCGCAGCCCGGGCCGCGGCGGCGCCGGCACGCGCGCGAGCACCGGGTCGATGCGGGCCGGGTCGGCGTCCAGGTCGAGCGCCTGCCGGACGCGCTGCAGCAGCGTGCCGAGCGCCGGCATCAGCGCCGGCGCGGCGGACAGGTGCAGCTCGTGGCGGGTGGGCACGAAGCGGCACTCGATCCAGCCGACCAGCCGCGCGCCGGCGTGCGGCAGCGCCAGGGTGCGCCTGAGCACCTGGCCGTCGACCTGCTCGACGCCGGGCAGCGCGCGCGCGGCGAGGAAGGCACGCATCGCCTCGACGTCGTAGGGCGGCCGCCAGGCCAGCCGCAGCGGCGTGGCGGCGCCGCTCGGGTGCGGTGGGCGGGGTGGGCGCTCCGTTCGGGCCTCGGCCCCGCCCGGCGCGACGCCTGCGGCCGGGCCGCCACCGGCGCGCCGCAGCCGGCTCGGCGCCATGCGGTAGCGCTCGGCGAAGGCGGCGTTGAAGCGGCGCAGGCTGGCGAAGCCGCTGGCCAGCGCGACCTGCGTCACCGGCATGTCGGTGTCGGTCAGCAGCCGCTTGGCCAGCAGCAGGCGCTGCGTCGTCACGAAGCCCTGCGGCGAGACGCCGTGCGCGGCCTGGAAGATGCGGCGCAGGTGGCGGTCGGTCACGCCCAGCCGCGCCGCCAGCGCCGGCAGCGCCAGCGGCTGGCCGGCGTTCACGGCGTCCACCAGCGCCCGCGCCGCGTGGTCGGCGAGCACCGCCGACGAATCCATCGCCGACAAGCCCGGCCCGATCTCCGGCCGGCATTTCAGGCAGGGCCGGAAGGCCGCTGCCTCGGCCTGCGGCGCGCTGGCGAAGAAGCGGCAGTTCTCGCGCCGCGGCGTGCGCACCCGGCACACCGGGCGGCAGTAGATGCCGGTCGAGGTGACGCCGACGAACAGGCGGCCGTCGAAGCGCGCATCGCGTGCCTTCAGGGCCAGGTAGGCTGCGTCGTCGTCCATGCGGCCATGATAGGCAGGGGCGGGGGCACGACTCGCCGTTTCCGGACCTGTCGTCGGGCCCCGGCGCCGCGACCGACGCGGCGGGACACCGGCGCCGTCAGTCCTCGCCCGGCGAGAAGCGGTAGCCGACCCCGGTCTCGGTCAGCAGCCAGCGCGGCCGCGACGGGTCGGGCTCGATCTTCTTGCGCAGGTTGCCCATGTGCACCCGCACGTAGTGCGTGTCCTCCGCGTGGCCGGGCCCCCACAGCTCCTGCAGCAGGTGGCGGTGCGTCAGCACGCGGTCCGGCCGCGCCGTCAGCAGCAGCAGCAGCCGGTACTCGATCGGCGTCAGGTGGACCGCTTCGCCGGCGCGCAGCACGCGGCGCCGCGCGCGGTCGATCACGACGTCGCCGAAGCGCGCCTCGGCCTCGTCGGCGCCGGCGTGCAATTGGCGGCGCCGCAGGTGGGCGCGCGTGCGCGCCAGCAGCTCGGCCGACCCGAAGGGCTTGACGAGGTAGTCGTCGGCGCCGGCGTCCAGCGCGCGCACCTTGTCGGACTCGCCGGCGCGCGCCGACAGCACCAGCACCGGGGCCGAGGACCAGCTGCGGAACTCGCGGATGAAGCCGACGCCGTCGCCGTCCGGGAGCCCGAGGTCGAGGATCACGATGTCGGGCCGGTGCAGCCCGGCCTCGACCAGCCCGCGCTGCACGCCGGCCGCCTCGGCGACCTCGTGGCCCTCCGACTCGAGGGCGATGCGCACGAAGCGGCGGATGTCCGCCTCGTCCTCGATCACGAGCACACGTGCCGACCCCGGGGCGGATGGGGCGTCGCCGCTCATGGCAGCACCTCCGGCCCGTGGCCGTCGCCGGACGGCAGCGGCGGCGGCTCGCCGAGCGGCAGCCGGACGACGAAGCGCGCGCCGCCGCCGGCCGCGTTCTCGGCGTGCATGCGTCCGCCGTGCGCCTCGGCGATCGCACGGCACAGCGCCAGGCCCAGGCCGACGCCGGGGGTGGCGCTTTCGCGCTGCCCGCGCTCGAACTTGCGGAACAGGTCGGCCTCGCGCCCCGCCGGCACGCCCGGCCCGTGGTCGCGCACCGCCAGTTCGACCTCGCCGCCCACACGCGCGGCGTCGATGTCGACCGGCACGCCCTCGGGCGTGTACTTGGCCGCGTTCTCGAGCAGGTTCACCAGCACGCGCTCCATCAGCACCGCGTCGAGCCTGACCAGTGGCAGGTCGTCGGCCAGCGCGACCCGCACCGGCCGCCGCGCCAGCAGGCCGGCGGTGGCTGCCAGCGCGGTGCCGATGACCTCCTCGAGCGGCTGCCACTGCAGGTTCAGCCGCACCGCGCCCGACTCCAGCCGCGCCATGTCGAGCAGGTTGTTGGCCAGCGCGCTCATCCGGCGCGCCGACGCCGCCATCGCGCCGGCGATCTCGGCCTGCTGCGCGGTCGGCGGCGGGCGCGTCAGTCGCAGCGACTCGGCCAGGCCGACGAGCGACGCCAGCGGCGTGCGCAGGTCGTGCGAGATCGCCGACAGCAGCGAGTTGCGCAGCCGCTCGCCCTCGATCTCGACCGCACTCGCGCGCGCCACGTCGATGTAGTGCAGACGCTCGAGCGTGCCCGCCAGCAGCGTCGCGCAGGTGTCCAGCAGGCGGCGCTCGTCCTCGCTCCAGGGTGGTCCGGGCGTGCGCCGCAGCGCCAGCGCGCCGCGCACCGCCATCGTCGCACGCAAGGGCAGCACGAGGACCGGCATCGCCGTCGGCGCGCCGCGGTCGTCGCCGGTGCCGCCCACGGGCCGGCCGCTGTCGACCACGCGGCGCGCCATCGCCGTCAGGTCGTCGTCCGGCACGTCGCCGACGGCCACCAGGCGGTCGCTGCGGTCGCGTGTCCACAGCCATGCCGCGCCCAGGTGCTGCGTCGCGGCAAAGCGTTGCACGGCCTCGGCGACCTGCTCGGGCGCGATCGCGCCGCCGAGCTCGCGCGAGATCTCGTACAGGCTGCGCACGCGCTGCTCGCGCTCGGTCGCCGCCCGGGCCTGCGATCGCAGGCCGGCCGTCAGCTGGCCGACGAGCAGGCCGACCACCAGCATGACGGCGAAGGTGAAGAGGAAACGCTGGTCGGCGACCGCGAGCGAGAAGCGCGGCGTGACGAACAGCAGGTTGAACAACAGCACGCTCAGGCCGGCGGCCAGCAGGGCCGGGCCGCGGCCGAAGCGCGCCGCCGCCAGCACCACCGCAAGCAGGAAGATCAGCACCAGGCTGGCGGTGTCGAGCGCGCGCGTCAGCGGCCAGGCCAGGGCCGCCGCGGCGGCGCACAGGCCGATCGCCCCGGCGTAGGCGCGCCAGCGGGCGCCACCCGCCAGCGTGGGCGGGCTGGCGGGCGAGGCGGGCGGCGCGTCGACGCGTGCGGTCACGCGGCCACTGTAGTGCAGCCCGGTCGGCCGGCCTGGCGTGGCGTGCCATCAAGCGCGCGCAAAGACTGTGCCGCCGCGCATCAAGATGACATCAAGACGGGGCCGGGCGGCGGTGCAAGGGCGCCGGCGCCGACCAGAATGCAAAGGTTCCCGTCGACCATGCAAAGGCGCGTCACCCATCCCAGCCGCAGCGTCGCGCTGCTCTTCCTGCTGCTGATCGCGGCCGGGACGGGGTTGCTGAGCCTGCCGCTGGCGCAGGCACAGGGGCAGGCCGCGCCCTGGCTGACGGCCTTCTTCACCGCCGTGTCGGCGGTCTGCGTCACCGGGCTGGTGATCGTCGACACCGGCACCTACTGGTCGGCGTTCGGCCAGGCGGTCGTGATGGTGCTGTTCCAGCTCGGCGGTTTCGGGCTGATGACGGCGGCGGCGCTGCTCGGGCTGATGGTCAACCGCTCGCTGCGGCTGCGCACGCGGCTGCAGACGCAGGCCGAGACGCACACGATCGGCCTCGGCGACGTGGCCGGCATCGCACGCATGGTGCTGGTCGTGACGCTGCTGTGCGAGAGCTCGATCGCCGCCGTGCTGACGCTGCGGCTGCACGCCGGCCATGACCTGCCGTGGGCCGACGCCGCCTGGCACGGCGTCTTCCACGCCGTCTCGGCGTTCAACAACGCCGGTTTTGCGCTGCACGGCGACAGCCTGACGCGCTATGCGGCCGACGCCTGGATGCTGGTGCCGGTGATGCTGGGCATCGTCGTCGGCGGCATCGGTTTCCCGGTCCTGCAGGACCTGCGCTTCCGGTGGCGCGACCCGCGGCACTGGTCGCTGCACGCCAAGCTGACGCTCGGCGGCAGCGCGGCGCTGCTGGCGCTGGGCATGCTGGTGCTGCTCGTCTTCGAGTGGTCGAACCCGGGCACGCTGGGGCCGATGCCGGTGGCCGACAAGCTGCTGTCGGCCCTGTTCGCGTCGGTCTCGGCGCGCACCGCCGGCTTCAACTCGATCGACATCGGCGCGCTGTCGCACGAGAGCTGGGCCCTGCACTACCTGCTGATGTTCATCGGCGGCGGCAGCGCCGGCACGGCCGGCGGCGTCAAGGTGTCGACCGCCGCGATCCTGCTGCTGCTCGTCGTCGCCGAGGTGGGCGGCCGGGCCGACAGCGAGGCCTTCGGGCGCCGCGTCAGCGCGGCGGCGCAGCGCCAGGCGATCACGGTGCTGGTGCTCGGCAGCGTGGCCGTGGTGCTGGGTTCGATCGTGATCCTGCGCGTCACCGACCTGCCGACCGACCGCGTGATCTTCGAGGTCATCTCGGCCTTCGGCACGGTCGGCCTGTCCACCGGCATCACCGCCGACCTGCCGCCGACCGGGCAGCTGGTTCTGACCGTGCTGATGTACATCGGCCGCGTCGGCACGATCACGCTGGCCACCTCGCTCGCGATGGGCGAGCGGCGCCTGGCCTGGCGCTACCCCGAGGAGCATCCGATTGTTGGCTAAGTTGTTCACCGAGCAGTTCTCGTTCTCGCGCGGCGACAGCGTCGTCGTGATCGGCCTGGGGCGCTTCGGCGGATCGGTCGCGCAGTCGCTGATGGACCTCGGGCACGATGTCATGGGCATCGACCGCGACGCCGATCCGGTGCAGCGCTGGGCCGACCAGCTCACGCACGCCGTCCAGGCCGACGCGACCGACCTCTCGGCGATGCGCCAGCTCGGGGTCGCGGACTTCGCGCACGCCATCGTCGGCATCGGGTCGGACCTGTCGGCCAGCCTGATGACGCTGATGGCGCTGACCGAGCTCGAGATCGGCGACATCTGGCTCAAGGCGCTGACGCCGTCCCACGGCCAGATCGCGCAGCGCATCGGGGCCCACCACGTCGTCTACCCGGAAGCGGACATGGGTGCGCGCGTGGCGCACCTGATCTCGGCCCGGATGATGGACTTCATCGAGTTCGACGACGGTTTCGCGATCGCCAAGATCCACGCGCCGGCGTCGATCCACGGACGCACGCTGGGCGAGACGGGCGTGCGCGAGCGCTACGGCGTCACCGTCGTCGGCATCAAGCGTGCGCACGAGGACTTCCAGCACGCCACCCCCGAGACCCGCGTGCTGGCGGGCGACCTGCTGATCGTCTCGGGGCCGACACGCCAGGTCGAGAAGTTCGCCGGGCGCTCCAAGCCGGCCGACAAGGCGCCGCGGTCCGGCCGCTGAGCGACGTCACTGTGGCTGCGTGCCACGGTCGTGCAGGCCGAGGCCGGAGGCGTGCGGTCGGACCCTCGCCCATGTCCGCGCCCGACCGCACGCCGGCGACCGCTGCCGACCCGGTGCCTGACCGAGGGGAAGCGGACTCGCGTCAGTAGCTGGCCCCGGTCCGGCGCGCCAGCTGCCGCACCGCCAGCGTCGCCGCCGCCGACAGTGCGATGCCGCCCCAGATCACGGCCGCGTAGCTGCCGCTGGCGTCGAACACCGCACCCGCGGCCACCGGCCCGAGCAGGTTGCCGAAGGCCGCTCCGGAATACAACGTGCCGATGATGCCGGCCACCGCGCGCGGCCCGAACAGGTCCATGCAGATCGCCGGCAGCAGCGAGACGATGCCGCCGTAGCTGAGGCCGAACCAGAGCGCGAACACGGCCAGCGCCGCGTAGCCGCCGGCGCCCTGCCACAGCAGATAGGACGCGCCCATCGACACGTTCATCAGCACCAGCGTGCGCGTGCGGCCCAGGCGGTCGGCCAGCGC
>CAZQPN010000022.1:0-14118 GCA_964595215.1 uncultured Rubrivivax sp.
GGCAAGCTGCCCGCCCAGGGCGAGGTGCTGTTCGACTCCCACCGCCTGCGCGTGCTTGCCACGCCCTACGGCGTGATGAAGATCGACGCCGGCCCCAAGCTAACGACGATCACCTTCCGCCCGAACCCGCCGATCGACGCCATGCGCATCATCGAGCTGGTGCAGAAGAACCGCAGCGTCAAGCTGGCGGGCAACGACAAGCTCCGCATCGAGCGGCCGATCGCCGAGGCCGCGGCCCGCGCGCAGCTGGTGCGCGACACGCTGCGCGCGCTCGGCACGCCGGCCGTCGCCGCGGCGGCCTGAGTCAGCGGAAGACCTGCGCCGGGGTCACGCCCCCGGGGCCACGGCAGGCGCCCGTCATGCTGCGACCGTCCGGCGCGAGCTGCAGGTCGCAGTTGGCGACGCCGGTGGGCTGCCCGTCGAGCATCATCGTCATGTTCACGCGCAGCACATGGCCTTCGAGTCGCCCCTGCCCGTCGCCCACCTGCTGCCCGGCGGCCTCGGCGGCGAAGGTCACGTCGGCCCCGTCCTGCTCGAAGTGATAGACCTCGCCGGTGTGGGTGCGCCACAGGCCTGAAATGTCGGGCGCGCCCGAGCCGCCGTCGATCACACCGCCGCCGCCGAGGTCGTCGACAAGGCCAAGGTCGTCCTCGTACAAGGCCCCGATCACCGCCAGCCCGATCACTGCGGCCACGGCCCCGATCAGCATCGGCTTGAACCTGCCGGCCGGGGCGGGAGGCGACGGGGATGGCGCGGGCGGTACGGACAATGGAGGTGGCGCCGGCGGAGCCTGCCGCTCGAGACCCGGCACGCGGGCGAGCGCGTCGACCAGGCGCTGCAGATCGCCGCGCCACCGACCGTCGGCCAGGTCGAAGGCCTGCCGTCGCACCAGCGGCCGCAGCGACTCGGGCAGGTCGTCGGCCGCCGGCAGCGGCGCGCCCTCGAGCAGCACCGGGATCACGCGTATGTCCCTGGACAGCGCGGTCTCGATCTCCTGGCGGATCCAGTCGCCGTCACGGTCCAGCCGGCGTCCGCCCTGCCCGTCCTCGAGCTCCAACCAGCGCGGGCCGATCAGCACGAGCATGACCACGCAGGCGCGCAGCGCCTTGTCCAGGGCCTGCTCGAAGTCGACACCGGGCTCGATCCCCTCGATGTCCCGGAAGATGCTCTGGCCGCCGAACGCCTCAGCCAGGTCGTCCGCCAACCGCCCCGCGGCATAGCGCGACTCGCTGCGCCGGTAGCTGATGAAGATCCCTGCCATGACCGCCCGTGTCCGCGTCACCCGACCCGGCCAGTCTAGACGGCATCGCGCCCACTGCACATCCCCTGCTAGCATCGCCGCGCCATGTCCGACGCCCTCGAGATCGCCCCCGGCCTGTTCGCGCGGGGCTTCACGCCGCCGCTGCGGCTGGCGGACTACAAGCTCATCGCCTTCGACATGGACTCGACCCTGATCAACATCGAGTGCGTCGACGAGATCGCTGCCGCCGCCGGTCGCAAGGCCGAGGTGTCGGCGATCACCGAAGCCGCGATGCGCGGCGAGATCACCGACTACAAGGACAGCCTGCGTCGCCGGCTGGCGCTGCTCGCGGGCGTCCCGGTCGCCGCACTGGAGGCCGTCTGGGCCGACCACCTGCAGCTCAACCCGGGCGTGGAGACCTTCGTACGCGTGTGCCAGGGGGCCGGCCTGAAGACGCTGCTGGTGTCTGGCGGCTTCACCTTCTTCAGCGAGCGCGTGCGGGCACGCCTGGGGCTCGATTTCGGACGCGCCAACGTGCTGGGCGTCGCCGACGGCAAGCTCACCGGGACGGTGATGGAGCGGCCGTGGGGCGACATCGTCGACGGCGCCGAGAAGAAGCGTGTCGTGCTCGAGGTGTGCGAGCTGATGGGCATCGAGCCGCGCCAGGCGATCGCGGTGGGCGACGGCGCGAACGACCTGCCGATGATGTCGGTGGCCGGGCTGTCGATCGCCTACCACCCGAAGCCGGCGGTGCGCGAGAAGGCGATGATCTCGATCATGGAAGGTGGCATGGACAGGGCGCTGGAGCTGATGCAGCTCTGACCACGGGCTGCCGTCGGGGTCTCGCGGGAGGCGCCCGCACGTCAGTCGCGGCGCCGGCCCGGCAGGCAGCTGCACGATCGGCAGGATGCCGGCGCGGCCCAGGCGGTGCAGGCGCAGACGCTCAGGTGCGCGCCGCGGCGATGATCTGCAGCACCAGCGGATGATGCTGCCCGCGGCGTGACCGGATGGCGTGGATCTCTTCCTTCACGTCGTCGCAGCGACCGAGCAGGCGCAGTCCGCGCATCAAGCCGACGTCACCGGCGCCAAGACTGCTGACCGGAAACACCCCCAGCCCGCGCGCGGCGAACACCGCCAGCAGCGCGCTGTCCTCGAATTCGCCGACGATGTGCGGCCGCAAGGCCTGGGCCTCGAACCAGCGATCCAGCGTCGGGCGCAGCGCCGAGTGGCCGGTCGGCATCAGCACGGGCAGCCGGTTCAGCGACTGCGGAAACCGATCCACATCGGCCTTGTGCACATGGGCGGTGGGCCCGTACCAGTCCACCGGCGAGGCGGCGAGCCGCTCGCTCGTCAAGCGAAGGTCAGGGTTGCGCGGCGCCGGCTGCCCGGCCAGCACCAGGTCCAGGTGATGCAGCGCGAGCTCGGCCAGGAGTTGCTCGAATTCGCCTTCGTGGCAGACCAGCCGCAACGATGGCGTGGCCAGTACAGACTCCAGCAGCGCGTGCGCGGCCAGCTTGGAAATGCCATCCGACAGCCCGACGGCCAGGCGCGCGACCTTGCCATTGGCCGCCTCGCGCACTTCGTCGGGAATCGACTGGCCCAGCTGGAATATCTCTTCGGCGCGAGCGAAGGCGGCCTGGCCTGCCTCGGTCATCGCGACCCCACGGCCGGCGGGCTTGAGCAGCTGGTGGCCGAGCACCCGCTCGAGTTCGCGCACCTGCGTGCTGATGGTCTGCACTGCCATGTCCAGCCGCTCTGCCGCGCGGGCGAAGCCGCCTTCCTTGGTGACGACC
This sequence comes from uncultured Rubrivivax sp., assembly GCA_964595215.1. Taxonomy (GTDB): domain Bacteria; phylum Pseudomonadota; class Gammaproteobacteria; order Burkholderiales; family Burkholderiaceae_C; genus Rubrivivax. The sequence goes on from CAZQPN010000022.1 coordinate 3,034, forward strand.
CAGAAATAGTACAAATGACGGTAGTTGAGCATGCCGAACTCACATCGGAAAAACAGAAGTTCAAGTATGCCTTGGCCTGGTTTATCCGAATCCCGAACGGCGCGAGACTGACGCCCGTTTCAGTTCAACCGAGAGGAAGCGATCATGTTCTACGCACTCAGCTGGTTCGTGGTGCTCAGCCTTCTGGCGGCCTGGTCGCTTGCGGCCTGGGGGTTTCACTTGGTCACGGCGTGGACGATCTCCAATGCGGGCGGCCTGGCGGGAGGCCCCGGGGTGACCCAGGCCCTGCGCATGCCCGACTGGCTCGCGCCCTGGATACCCCCTGAACTTGCGCTCGCGTTCGATGCGCTGGCCTCTGCCCTCGCGCCCGCCATCGACGCCGTCCTCGGATGGGCGCCCGCGCTGGAGGGTGGACTGTCGATCGCGGTCTGGACGGTCTGGGGCATCGGGAGCGTCCTGCTCATCGTGCTGGGCTTCCTGGCCAGCGGACTGATCGCCATGCTGCGCCGTCGTGTGCCTGCGACAGCGTCCGGCAGCCCGGCAGCCGCACGCTGAAGGGGTCTTGTCCGCATCTCGGAGAATGCAACCTCACGCTCGCACTCGAGTTGACTGGTTCGAAGTCCGCAGCGGCAGCGCATCCATCGGATCCTCTCCGCCATCGAACGCATGAGAACGGGATTGTTCAATGCTCTACGCGACCCTCAAGACCGTGCATCTGCTGTCCATCATCGTGTGGATCGGTGGCATGGTGTTTGCCCACTTCTTCCTCCGTCCCGCCGTCGCCCAGCTCGAACCGCCGGTGCGACTGCGCCTGATGCACGATGTGCTTGGCCGCTTCTTCCGAGCCGTGCTTGCGGCCTCGTTGCTGACACTGGCCAGCGGTGTGTGGATGCTGGGCCGCGTGGCCAAGCAGGTGGTGCAGTCGGGTGGCAGCTTCGAGATGCCGCTGGCCTGGACCATCATGGCGGTGCTGGGCATCGCCATGGTGGCCATCTTCATGCACATCCGCTTCGTGCTCTACAAGAAGCTCGGCGGGGCGGTTGCGGCGTCCGAGTGGGCCGCCGGCGGTGTCGCCCTGGCACAGATCCGCCGCTGGGTCGCCGTCAATCTCGGTCTTGGCGTCCTGGTGCTGCTCGCGACTCTGATGTCCCTGCCGGCCTGAGTCCGACCCTGACCGATGCCTCGAGCCTGCGAGGCGCACCCGCTGCCCGCGAGGCCGCCGGCCGCCCATCGCCACTGCTGGATGGCTCTGCTCGGGGTGCCGCACAGGAACGATCCGAACCCCGCAGCGCCTCCCCGACGGAGAGATGCGCCGCGGTCAAGCCCTTGGCGCCGGCGTCACCCGGCGACCAGCGTGGGAAGCGGATCCTCGACCGCGGCCGTGTCCAACTGCGCGCGCACGGCCCGCACGATGTCGTCCGCCCGGGGCACGCCAGCCTGTTCCAGCACCCACGACGCCGGTGCCGGCGCGTCCGGTCCGGTCAGGCGCCGGACCGGCGCGCGCAGGTGGCCGAAGGCCTGCTCGGCGACCAGCGCGGCCACCTCGGCGCCGACACCGCATGGTGCCGCCGCCTCGTGCACGACGACCACCCGCCCGGTGCGCCGCGCCGACGCCAGCACGGTGGCGGTGTCCAGCGGCTTGAGTGTGCGCAGGTCGATCACCTCGGCCTGCACGCCGTCGGACGCCAGGCGCTCGGCCGCGGCCATGCACTCGGCCACGGTCTTGGCGTAGGACACGAGCGTGACGTCGCGGCCGCGCCGCAGGACGCGCGCCTGGCCGAGCGCGATGACGTGCTCGCCGAGCGGCACCTCGCCGGCATCGTGCAGCAGCGCCAGGTCGGTGAAGAACACGACCGGGTTGGGGTCGCGGATCGAGGCCTTCAGAAGCCCCTTGAAGTCCGCCGCGCTGGAAGGCATCACGACCTTCAGCCCGGGCGCATGCACGAACAGCGCCTCCAGGTTGTGGTTGTGCTGGCCGCCCACCGCCCAACCGCTGCCGGTCATGGCCATGGCCACGAGCGGGAACTCGAACTGGCCGCCCGACAGGTAGCGCAGCTTGCCGGCGCTGTTGACCAACGCGTCCATCGCCAGCGTCATGAAAGGGGCGAACAGCAGGTCGATCACCGGCCGCAGTCCCATCGCGGCGGCGCCGACGGCGGTGCCGGCGATGATGGCCTCGGCCAGTGGCGTGTTGCGCACGCGCTCGGGACCGAAGGCGTCGACCAGCGCGCGGCGCTTGGTCGCCACGCCCTCGCCGAAGACGAGCACGCGCGGGTCGCGTTGCATTTCCTCGGCCAGCGCGGCGGCGATCGCCGCCTCGACGGTGAATGTCTGGGTGTCCATGTTCGTTGTCCTCCGGTTCAGGCGTAGACGTCGGTTGCAAGCTCGCCCGCGTCGGGCCAGGGCGAGGCCTCGGCGAACGCGACCGCGGCGTCGAGTGCGCCGGCCACGCGCTGGCGCAGCGCCACCAGCTCGCCGGGCGTGATCACGCCCTCGGCCAGCAGGCGCTGGCTCTGGCGTGCGATCGGATCGCGCGCCTGCCACGCGGCGAGCTCGGCGGCGTCGACGTAGGCCTGGTCGTCCGGCTCGAAGTGGCCGCGCAGCCGGTAGGTCGTCAGTTCCAGCAGGCGCGGTCGGCCGTCGGCGCGGATCGCCGCGACCGCGGCGCGGGCGGCGGCGTGCACGGCCTCGACGTCGTTGCCGTCGACCACCTGCGCCGCGATGCCATGTCCGGCGACCCAGTCGGCGATGTGCTCGCCGGGCATGGTCTCGTCGCGGCGCACGTAGGCCTGCCACTGGTTGTTCTCGCACACGAACAGCAGCGGCAGCTGCCAGGTCACGGCCAGGTTCACCGCCTCGTGGAAGACGCCTTCGCAGGCCGCCCCGTCGCCGAAGAACACGACCGTGACGCCGCCCGGCTCGGTGCCCGCAGCGCCCATCTTCTGCGCCAGGGCGACGCCGGGCGCCAGCGACAACCCGCCGCCGACGATGGTCGAGGTCAGCACGACGCCGAGCTCGCGCGCGGCGATGTGCAGCGTGCCGCTCTTGCCCTTGCAGTAGCCGGTCGCCCGGCCCTTCACCTCCGCGATCAACCGGCCGTGGTCGGCCCCGCGCGCGATCAGGTGGCCGGCGCTGCGGTGGTTGGTCAGGATCCGGTCGCGCGGCTGCAGCGCCCGCACCACGCCCGCGGCGGCGGCCTCCTGGCCGACGGCGGTGCAGGTTCCCGGCGTGCTCGGGCTGGCCATCGCCGCCAGCCGCTCCTCGTGCTCGCGGATCGCGAGCATGGTGTGCAGGAGCGCGACGCGCTCAATGTCTTCCAGGGTCGTCATCACCGTGCTCCCGTCGATCAGACGTTGACCAGGCCGGGCACCGGCGGCACGCCCAGGGCGCGCGTCAGCTTGGCCCAGGCGCGGTCGTCCAGGTGCGGGCGCACGACCGCCAGCGCGCCGTCGCGCGCGGCCGGCGGCATCGCCGACAGCATCCCGGCGCGCTCCGCCGGCGTCATCGCGGGCACCATCCAGCGCAGCACGCGCGCCATCTCCTGCGGGTCGATGGACGCCAGGATGCGGTGGTGCACGTCCGTCAGCTCGGTGTCGCTGTAGGCGGCCCACAGCGCGGCGTTGAGCGCGCCCTCCTCGACGTCCATGTGCGCCAGGTTCTCGGCCACGAACTTCGCCAGCCGGCGGTACAGGCGGAACGCGGCGGGAGCCGTGGGCAGCGCGCGCAGGGCGACGACCTCGGCCTCCAGCGCCGCGATGGCCTCGAGGTGCTCGACGTGCTCGGCCGCGATGTCGCCGCTGGCCCCGGCGCAGCGGGCCTCGATCGCAGAGTGCACGTAGCGGTTCTCCTTGTCGACGTGCGATCGGCACTGGGCAAGCAGCTCGTCGACCTGCGCGAGCGTGGCGGCGAGTTCGCCGGCGTCATCGGTGTCGAGCTGGCCGACCCGGGCCAGCGTGTCGCCCATGAACAGGCGCAGGGCCTTGTGGATGCCTGCGTACAGGTCGACCCGCTGGGCGGGGGCCGGGGCATGGCGCGCGGCAACGGACGCGGTCGGGGTCTCTTGGATGGTCATCGCGGTCTCCTCGGATGCCCGGCACACGGTGCGCCAGGCGTGCCGCCAGTGTTCCCGGAGGCGCCGGGTGCCGCATCGCCCGGAAGCACCAGCGGGCCCGGCGCCGCCGGGCCAGGCCGCATGGCCCGATGGAGCCATCGGGCGCCCGTCGAATCCACGAGCGGCGCACGGACGGTCACGGCGACGCGGCCAAACGCGCGCGCGTCGGACGCGCCGTCCGCACCGGCGTTGACCGCCGGACGCCGGTCGGCGCCCGGGCCCCGGCTCAGCCCTTGCGCGCGTGATACCAGGCGGCTGCCTGGCCGCGCGACCGCAGGTCGAGCTTGTCGAGGATGTTGGCCACGTGCCGCTTGACGGTGTGCGGCGACAAGTCGAACGCCCGCGCGATCAGCTTGTTGCTGTCGCCATCGGCGATGCGCGCCAGCACCTCCCACTCGCGCTCCGAGAGCGCGCTGCCGGCGCCGGCCATCGGAGGCGTGCCAGCGGCATCGGCCGGTGCGACGTCGCCGGCCTTGCCGGGAGCGAGGCGCCCGGCCTGGACCGAGGCCGCGCCGGCATGTCCGCGCAGCGCGGCGGCACCGGCCGCCCATCGCTGCAGCGTGGCGCGCTGATCATCGGCCAGCGCATCCCCCCACGGGGCCTGTGCCAACGCGGACAGCAGGGACGGGCCGACCAGCCAAACGGACGCGATGTCGACATCGCCCGCGTGGCGGTCGAAGACGGCCGCCAGCGGGGCGGCCGCCGCGTCGGGCCGCCGGCCGAGTTCGAGGCGCAGCGCCGCCACCCGCAGGCCGAGCTCGGTGGCCTGGCCCATGATGTCGAGCCGGCAGCCGTGCGCCGACAGGACGTCGGCGAAGCCGGCCTCCGCGGCGGCCCGACGCCCTTCTGCGAGGGCAACGAACGCGGGCTCCGACGCACGCTGCAGCCGCCACAGGGGCCGCGTGCTCTGGCAAGGCCGCACGGTGCCGAAGAGCCGCCACACGCGCAGCGCCTCCTCGGCCAGGCCACCGGCCAGCAGCAGGCGCCCGAGCGTGAAGCACTCGTCGGCCACTCGCTCGCCTACGTCGGGATGCGCCTGCGCCAGCGACAGCACATGCTCCAGCACCTGGGCGTCGCCGCGCAGCGACTCGGCGTCGCCCAGCAGCACGTCGGCCACGCACAGGAACGGGTGGACGTGCAGGGTCGTGCGCAGCGGGAAGTCATGCCAGCGCACCTCCGCAGCGGCCTCGCGCAGCAGCGCGCGGCCGGCCTCGACCTCGCCTGCCCACACGCGCAAGCTGCCGTCGATCGCCTGCACGAGTGTGCCCAGGTGGCTGTCGTCGGCACCGACCCGGGCGCGTGCCTTGCGCACGTACTCCGCCAGCACCGGCCGCATGCCGCGCAGGCCGACGTAGCCCGGCAGCGGCAGCATCTGGAACAGCGGTGCCAGCCCGGTGGTGTGGTCGAGGAGTTCGATCGACGCCTCCGTCGGGCCAGCCAGCTGGTCGAGCCGGCCGTCATCGAAGGCGCTCCACACGACGGCCTCGCGGCCCAGCATCGCGGCCGTGGCGCCGGGCTCGTGGTCCGGCCATCGCTGTCCGACCTGTCGCTCGGGTGCTCGCGCGGTCAGCAGCTCGTCGACCTGCTCCGACAGGACCGCCAGCAGCGCTTCGCTGGCCTCTCCCTGCCCCCCGCATCGCAGCGCGATCACCAGGTAGGCCCGCGCCGCCATGGCCTCGAGCGCGAGTCCGTCGCGCTCGAAGCCTTCCACCGCGGCCTGCGCCGCGGCGATCATGTCCTGCCAGCGCCAGTGCATCCAGCCCAGCAGCGCCCGCACGGCGTGCAGGTGCGGCAGGCGCGGCGCCACCTCCTCGGGGAAGCGCGCCAGCCAGTCTTCGACCACGTCCGTCTGGCTCGCCGTCAGCAGGCTGTAGCTCTGCGCGTGCAGCTCGCGCGCCGCCTCGCACCAGCTCTGCGCCCGCAGCCAGTACTCGAGCCGGCGTGCGGCGTCCGGCTCGGTACGCGCCGCCTGCTCGAGCAGCGCCTGCACCTGGGCCGGCTGCGCGCGCCACAGATGCTGCTGCAGCGCGTCGCGGAACAGGTCGTGCAGGCGCAGCGTCGGCTCCGGGCCCGGCAGCAGCGTGACGAACAGCCCTGCCCGCTCGACGGCGTCGAGGTGGTCGGCCGCCGTCGCGTCGCCGGTCAGCGCGGCACAGCGCGCCGCGGTCAGCTCGGGCAGCACCGACGTGGCGAGCAGGAAGCCGCGCAACGCTTCGGGCAGGCGGTCCAGCACCTCGCTGGCGAGGAACTCGAACACCTGCCGGTCCACCCGCGCCGCCATGCCCTCGAGCGACGCGCCGGGAACCGAACGCAGCACACCCAGCGCCAGCTGCACCCCAGCCGGCCAGCCCTGGGTGCGCTCGTGCACGCCGCGCGCGGCCGCGTCGTCAAGGCCGGCTGCGGCGGCCAGCGCGTGCGACTGCGCCGCGTCGAGGCGCAGCTCGGCAGCCCGGAACTCGGCCACCTCGCCACGGGCGCGCCAACGCGCCAGGGCCAGCGGCGGCTCGCTGCGCGACGACAGCACCAGGCTCCAGCGGGGCGTGAACCGCTCCAGCAGGACGTCGACGAAGGCGAAGACCACCGGGTCGTCGACGCGATGCAGGTCATCGACCACGATCACCCCGTGCGGCACCTCGCAGGCGTCCAGTGCGTTGATCAGCTCGGCCGCCAGGGCGCGTCGGGCGCGCTGGCCGGCATCGGAGGTGCCGGCCGCCGCCGCGGCGGCGATCAGCGTGTCCGGCGCGACGCGCCATGGAGGGTCATAGGGCTCGAGCGCCGCGACCAAGCAGCCGAAGAGGCGCAGCGGGCCGTCCCCCTCGTCGCTGCCGACCCAGGCCACGGCCGTTCCGGCCGGCAACGCGTCCAGCGCCTGTGTCAGTGCCGAGGTCTTGCCGAATCCCGCCGGCGCGCACACCAGCACCAGCGGGCGTGCCAGCATGGCATCGACCAGGCGCTGCTGAAGCGCCGGGCGTGGCAGCAAAGCCCCCGGACGGGGGCGCGGCGGCAGGATCTTGGTGCGTGCGAAGCTGACCACGCGGCGGGTTCGTTGCGAGACAGGCGGCGCATTCTGCGCCCTGGCGGCGGGGGGCGCCAGCCGCGGCCGCGGCGGCTGCGCCACCCGCCCCGGCGCGGCGTGCTGCGCGGGGGCGGCCGTCGGCGGCGGCGCGTCGGCCCGCCGCAGGGTGCAGGGGTGCGCTGACATGGACGCGCATTGTTCGTCGCCGGCGCCGGCCCTGCCAGACGCGCGCGACGGAATGCATCCTGGCGCGACAGGGCCGGCTGCGGGCGACCCGGATGTCCACCCTGCCCCGGCCGTTCCGGCCCCCGCGCGCCGGGCGCTGGGGGCAATCCCGCTGCCGGCACGGTGCCCGCGCGGCCTAGGATGCGGGATCGCCAAGACGGAGGTTCAACGCATGTCCACGCCCACCAAGTACCTGCTCGACGAGAACCGGATGCCCACCCACTGGTACAATATCGCCGCCGACCTGCCGGTGCCGCTGGCGCCACCGCTGCACCCGGGCACGATGCAGCCGGTCGGGCCCGACGACCTGGCGCCGCTGTTCCCGATGGAGCTCATCGGGCAGGAGGTCAGCACCGAGCGCGAGATCCCGATCCCCGAGCCGGTGCGAGAGGTGTTCCGACTGTGGCGGCCCTCGCCGCTGTTCCGCGCCCACCGGCTGGAGAAGATGCTCGGCACGCCTGCGAAGATCTACTACAAATACGAGGGCGTGTCGCCGGCCGGCAGCCACAAGCCCAACACCGCGGTGCCGCAGGCCTGGTACAACGCCCAGGCCGGCGTCAAGAAGCTGACCACCGAGACCGGCGCCGGCCAGTGGGGCTCGTCGCTCGCCTTTGCCGGCGCGTTGTTCGGCATCGAGGTGAAGGTCTTCCAGGTCCGCGTGTCCTATGACCAGAAGCCCTACCGCCGCGCGCTGATGGAGACCTACGGCGCGACCTGCATCGCGTCGCCGTCGAAGGAGACCAACTCCGGCCGCATGATCCTGGACAAGGATCCGAACCACCCGGGCTCTCTCGGCATCGCCATCAGCGAAGCGGTCGAGGTGGCCGCCACGCACGACGACACCAAGTACGCGCTCGGCTCGGTGCTCAACCACGTGCTGCTGCACCAGTCCATCGTCGGCCAGGAGGCCATGCTGCAGCTCGAGATGGCCGGCGACGACCCGGACGTCATCGTCGGCTGCACCGGCGGCGGCAGCAACTTCGCCGGCATCAGCTTCCCGTTCCTGGGCCAGCAGCTGCGCGGCGGCGGCAAGACCAAGCAGCGCCGCATCGTCGCCGTCGAACCCGCGGCGTGCCCCAGCCTGACGCGCGGCAGGTTCGCCTACGACTACGGCGACACCGCCCACCTGACGCCGCTGACCAAGATGCACACGCTGGGCAGCACCTTCACGCCGCCGGGCTTCCACGCTGGCGGGCTGCGCTACCACGGCATGGCGCCGCTGGTCTCGCATCTGAAGGATCTGAACCTGATCGAGGCCACCGCCTATCCACAGAAGGCCTGCTTCGAGGCCGGCGTGATGTTCGCGCGTGCCGAGGGCATCGTGCCGGCGCCGGAGGCCAACCACGCGGTCAAGGGCGCGATCGTCGAGGCGCTGCGGTGCAAGGCCGAGGGGCGCAGCGAGGTGATCCTGTTCAACCTCTGCGGCCACGGCCACTTCGACATGAGCGCCTACAGCGCCTACATGGCCGACAAGCTGGTCGACCAGGCCTACGACGAGACCGAACTGGCGATGGCGCTGTCGGGGCTGCCGTCGGTGCCGGCCTGAACGCGTCGGCCTGCGGCGGGGCTGTCGCTGCGCGGGCCGGGTGCCTGGCGGACGGCGCCCGGCCCCGGGCCGCCGTCCAGCTGGCTCCGAGCCGTTACGGATGCCCCCTTGCCGCGGAGGCCCAGGCATTTGCCCCAGGGGTCCCGAAGCTGGCACATCGCCTGCCTGCCGTCGATGGCCATGGGCCCGCGGTACAGACGGGCGCCGATGGCCAGCAGGCATTGCAACTCGGGCTCGAAAGCCGCGACCGCCCAGTACACGACGGTTCCCGCAGCGCCTGCGGCCACCCGCTCGTCGGCGGGCACGCACTCGAGCTCCACATCGCCGGCCCGAAGCGCCTCGATGGCCGGCTCGCCCACGGCGAGGCGCCGGCCGGTCGGGAACGCGCGCTGGCACCACGCGCGCAGCCCGAGCGACGCCGGCGGGCCACCCATGGGCTGGCAGGAGGACGACCGAGCGGCATCCGGAGACGACAGGATTCCTGTCCTCTCCCTGGCGGGCGGCCGGTGCCGCCTCGGACCGTCGACGCTTACCGCTTCAGCGGCACCGCCAACCCGCGCTGCACGCCGGGCCGCGCCATCATGGTGTCGAACCAGCGCTTGACGTTCGGGAAGTCGCCCAGGTCGACCTGGTGGCGCGGATGGCGCCAGGCCCAGCCGAGGATCGCGAAGTCGGCGATGCTGAGCTCGTCGGCGAAGTGCTCGTGCGACGCCAGGTGCTCGTTCATCACGCCGTACAGGCGCCGCGTCTCGACCATGTAGCGCTTCAGCCCGTAGGCGCGGTCGGTCTCGTTGTCCAGGCCGAGGAAGTGGTGCACCTGCCCGGGCATCGGGCCGAAGCCGCCCATCTGGAACATCAGCCACTCCAGCGTGCGCAGGCGCTGCACCGGGTCGGCGGGCATGAAGCGGCCGGTCTTCTCGGCCAGGTAGATCAGGATCGCGCCCGACTCGAACAGATGCAGCGGCCGGCCACCCGGGCCGTCCGGGTCGACGATGGCCGGGATCTTGTGGTTGGGGCTGAGCTTGACGAACTCGGGGGTGTGCTGCTCGCCCTTCATGATGTCGACGACGTGCACCTCGTAGGGCAGGCCCATCTCCTCGAGCGCGATGCTGACCTTGCGGCCATTGGGGGTGTCGAAGGCGTAGAGCTGGATCGGCAAGGCGGTTCCTCGTTGAGTCGATGGTGTGGTGGGCGAAAATGAAGCGCTGCGGTCCCGCGGGACAGGACCGGCTCAGCGGTCGGCCTGCAGCGGCTCGGCCGGCGCCGCGCGCAGCCAGCGCTGGCTGGCCAGCACGAGCACGATCAGGCCGAGCCCGACGATGTCGGTGACCCAGCCAGGCTTGATCAACACCAGTGCGGCGGCGATCAGCAGCACGCGCTCCCAGCTGCGCGCGGTGCCGCCGAAGAAGTACTCGTGCAGCCCCCCGGCCAGGCAGGTGACGCCGATCGTCGCCGTCACCACTGCCAGCGCCACCGTGCCGAAGTCGCCGATCAGCAGCAGCGACGGCGAGAACACGAACATGAAGGGGATGATGTAGCCCGTCAGGCCGAGTTTGACCGCCGCCCAGGAGCTGTCCATCAGCGTAGCGCGCGAGATGCCGTTGGCGGCGTAGACCGCCATCGCCACCGGCGGCGTGATCGCCGACAGCACGGCGAAATACAGCACGAACAGGTGCGCCGCCTCGACCATCACGCCGAGCTTGACCAGTGCCGGTACCAGCAGCGCCACCTGCACGATGTAGGCCGGCGTCGTCGGCAGCCCCATGCCCAGCAGGATGCCCGCCAACATCGTCAGCAGCAGCGCCAGGATGAGCGAGTTCTGCGACAGCGCCAGCACGACGCCGGTGAAGCTCAGCCCGAGTCCGGTCAGCGTGATGGTGCCGATGACGATGCCGGCACAGGCGCAGGCCAGCGCCACGACCAGGGTGTTGCGCGCGCCGGCCTCGAGCGCCTCCACGATGGCGGTCAACGTGAACGTACCGCGCGTCGACGCCCTCAGCCAGGTCGTCGGGATGACGGAGGCGATGCCGCACAGCGCGGCGAAGGCCGCGCTGCGGCCCGCGAGCAGCACGGCGATGATGACCACCAGCGGCAGGAACAGGTGGCCGCGCTCCAGCAGCACCTCCTTGAGCCGCGGCAGGTCGGCCTTGGGCAGGCCCTTCAGGCCGATGCGCTTGGCCTCGAAGT
>CAZQPN010000023.1:0-14101 GCA_964595215.1 uncultured Rubrivivax sp.
AATCTTGGTACCTCGATACCGTCATAGGACTGGGGAAGTCCCTTCGTATTCGTTCGAGCGGAACGCCAACGGCAGGCCACCGGGCCCGCGCGGCGGCTTTGGTTATCCTCCGCTACGCGGACCTGGCGTCCTGCTCAGGTGCGGCCCGCCATGCGTGTGTACCGAGTGCAGCCAGAGCGCGGCGAAGGTGAACGTTGGGCCATACAGAGGAGCGCCGCAGGTTGATTGACGCAGTCTTTGAAACTGGACGGTTCGTTGTTCGTCGTTGGCGCGATTCCGACCTGCCGGATCTGATGGCGGTATACGGTGATGCGGACGCGATGAGGTGGGTGGGCGATGGCCGCTCCATCTCAGCCGAAGAGTGCAACGAGTGGCTTGTGGTCACGCGCCGAAACTACGAGAAGCGTGGGTACGGCATGTTCGCAGTGGAGTTCAGGTCGGAGCCAGGGGTCATAGGCTTCTGCGGCATCGTCCACCCTGGAGGGCAAGAGGAGGCAGAGGTCAAGTACGCCTACTTGCGTCGCTTCTGGGGGCAGGGCATTGCCACTGAAGTCCTGCGCGGCCTCATCAGCTATGGAACGAGCGCACATGGCTTGTCGCGCATCATTGCAACCACCGCACCGGAGAACGCCGCCTCACACGCAGTGCTTGCCAAGGCGGGCATGCGCAGAGGCGTGCTCCGAGAAAACGAGGATGGTAGTTTCACCCAGATCTTCGAATACCTGGCGCCGAAGCTTCCGGCCTGACAACCCGCTCGAGCGCGGACCTGCAACGGCAAGCATCCAGGCCCGCGACGCGCTCACCGTGCATCCTGCGCCTCGCGGGCCAGGGCGTTCGCCGCTGCTGGCTGCTGGGCTCGAGCGTTAAGCTGCACGACATGCGCGCCATGCCCACCGCAGCCGAAATTGCCGAATTTCCCGAGATCCTGCCGTCGTCGCCCGCTTGACTCGCACATTCGGCCTCAGGTTCACCAGCGATGGCTTCGGATCTCGTCTACGCACCGCTGCTGGAGAGCGACTTGCCCGAGTTGGAGCCATTGTGGGCAGCGACGACTGTCGCCAATGGAAGGTCCGCCGGCCTTCTGGTGCGATGCGGGTTCCATCCCGTCAGCCCCGCTCTTGCGCCTGCGCTCTACAGCTACGACGAGGGCGACCTCGTGTTCACCAAGCGAGCTGGGGCCTGACATGATGCAGGACTCCGAAGTGAGGGCGGAACCCTCGGTCAACCTGCTGTCGTCGTCAGGCCAACCCGTACGTTGGTCCGCTTGGGCAACGCAATGTCAATTCCACGCGTCGGCTGCATAACCGCCACTCGAACGGCACTGCGCGAGGTCAGTGCGGCTGATCTGGATGATCTCATCGAGATCAACGGAGATCCTGAGGTCACGCGCTTCCTGCCCTATGAAACCTGGTCGTCCGCGTCCGATGCCAGCGCCTGGCTACAGCGAATGACGGGCCTGGCAGCGAGTGGCAGTGCTCGGCAGCTCGTCATCGTTCGGAGGACCGACAGCAAGGTCATCGGGACAGTCCTCGTGTTCAAGTACGAGGAGGGGAGCCAGCGCATTGAACTCGGCTACGTCCTGGGGCGGCGTCACTGGCGACAAGGGTACGCCGCGGAAGCGCTCAGGGCACTCATTGGACACGTCTTCGGCGAGTGGGGTATCCGCAGGATCGAAGCCGAGGTGAATCCACTGAACCTCGCCTCGAACGCACTCTTGCGCTCATTGGGTTTCACCCACGAAGGCACGCTCCGCGAACGTTGGTTCGCAAAGGGTCAGGTGTACAGCGTCAACGCCTATGGGCTGCTTGCAACGGAGTGGGCAGGGAATGCGGCCTGACCCTTCGCTCGAGCAGAGGGCCCTGAACGAAAGCGCACGGACCTTGCCGCGCACCAGATGAGCTTCGTCACCATCCGCCGCGCCCGGCTCGCCGACGCGGCAGCGCTCGCAGAACTCGCTGCCCGGACGTTCACCGAGGCCTTCGCGGCCGACAACACGGCCGAGGATCTCCAGGCGCATGTTCAGGCGTCCTATGGAACGGCGCAACAGGCCGCCGAGATCATGGATCGCGACGTCATCTCGCTGCTGGCCTTCGCAGGCGAGGCGCTCGTCGGCTTCGCGCAGGTTCGCCGCAAGGCGGCGCCGAGCTGTGTCGGGACAGAGGGTCCCATTGAGCTGCATCGCTTCTACCTCGCGCGGCACGCGCATGGCGCCGGTGTGGCCGCGCCGCTCATGCGCGAAGCGCGTGCGGCGGCCGTCGAACTCGGCGGCCGAAGCCTCTGGCTGGGTGTCTGGGAGCGCAACGCCAGAGCGATCGCCTTCTACGCCAAGTCCGGCTTCGAGAAGGTCGGCAGCCACGTCTTCGTGGTCGGCAGCGACCGCCAGACCGACTGGGTCCTTGTTCGACCTCTGGAGGGGACGTCCGCAAGTGGCGACTGAGCCCTCGCTCGAGCGCGGACCCGCCTGCGTTGCACGTGGTCGGTGCGGGTCCGCGGCTCACCGTCCGCCTCGCGGGCCGAGCGGCGTGCCGGTCTGTCCCGTTGGACCGGGCCATGCCGCTCCAGGCCCTGACTGGCGGCCGGTGTCCCGTGCGCGGCGTCTGGGCGGCATCGCCCGCCCGGCTCGTGCGTCAGGCCGTTAGGCATCGGGCGAGGCGTCGTCTCATGCGTGGTGTCTGGGTGTCCGGTCTTGCCGCAGCCGGCCTGCTTGCCGGCCTCACGTGGACCCTGTGGCCGCTCGAGCCTGGCGTCGTTGCCCTGCAGCTGGCGTTCACGCCCGCGGCCTTCGGTGAGATCGTCCACTCGTGGTCGCCGGCGGATCTGGCGCTGTACCGCAGCCACTTCCCTGCGGACTTCATGCTGCTCTTCGCCTATGGCGTCTTCGGCTACCTGGCTGGCACGACGACGCGTGCCCTGGGTCATGGCAGCCGAGGGCGTCGTCGGCTGGCCACGTGGCTTCTCCCCGCCGCAGCCGTCTTCGATGCACTGGAGAACGCGCTACATTGGTGGCTCACGGAATTGCCCCGGTTCGGGGTGCCGCTCATCTACGCCGCGTCGGCCAGCATCTCGTTGTCGAAGTGGCTGGCCATCGTTGCGTTCGGAGTGTTGTGTGCCGTTGCCCTGTGGCGAACCGAGTCCTGACCCTTCGCGCGAGATCGTCGTGGCACTGACCTGGACCCTGGACGCCGACGCGTCGCCCGAGGATCTCGCGGTCGTTCCGGGCTACGTCGACCGCTTCAATCGCCACATCATGCTGAAGCCGACGCTGCCAGTGCCACGATGCGCCGACGGACATCGGCGCGGGCGCGGCCGGCCTGCGCGGGCTCGGCGTTACGCCCGGTGCCGTCGGTGAGCCGCATTGACCGCAACACCACCCCGCTCCCGGCTGCGTCAGGGCATGGGCCTGGCCGGCTGGCTGGCGGTCGCTTTCGCCGCCGCCGCCGTCGGTGGTCTGGCGTCCGTCCAGGCCGGCGCCTTCTATCTCGATCTCGTGCGCCCGTGGTGGGCGCCGCCGGCTTGGCTGTTCGGGCCGGTCTGGTCGGTCCTGTACGCGCTCATGGGCGTCGCCGCCTGGCTCGTCTGGCGCGAGAACGACGACCGCAGGACACGACTCGCGCTGGCGCTGTTCATGGCGCAGCTGGTGGCCAATGGCCTGTGGACCTGGCTCTTCTTCGCCTGGCGCCAGGGCGCGTGGGCCTTCGCGGAGGTACTGCTTCTGTGGGCCATGATCGTGGCCACGATCGTCGTCTTCGGCAGGGTCCACAGGCTGGCCGCCGCACTGCTGGTGCCTTACCTCGCCTGGGTCTCGTTTGCGGCGGCCCTCAACTTCAGCCTCTGGCGACTCAATCCATCCGGCCTTGGCTGATCCCGGTGCGCGCAGACGGTCCCTCGCTGACGCGAGCTGCCATCGGCAGCACGTCGGGCCGGCGTGGCGACGCGCCCCGGCGCCGGGCTCGCTGACCCGGTCCCGCACGCCGCCCGACACGATGTGACGCGATGCTGCCGTTTGCCCTCAAGGTCGTCCTGTCGGCGGTCGTCATCGTCGTCGTGGCAGAGCTCGCCAAGCGGTCGACGCTGTGGGCCGCCGGTCTGGCGTCACTGCCGCTGACGTCCATCCTCGCCTTCGTCTGGCTGCACCTCGACGGCGAGCCTCCGGCGCGGGTCGCGTCGCTCGCTGGCAGCATCGGCTGGCTGGTCGTGCCGTCGCTGCTGCTGTTCATCGTCCTGCCGTGGCTGCTGCGCGCCGGATGGGGCTTCTGGCCGGCGCTGCTGGCCGCCTGCCTGGCCACCGTCGCCGGCTATGCCATCCTGCTTTGGCTGCTGCCACGCCTGGGCGTCGGCGCGTGAGGCGGGCTGGGGCAAGGCCACGCCTGCGCGCGCGCCGCACTACAGGCCCTGGTGTATCTTCGTCGACGATCGTCCTTGCCTCACCCATGGACCGGGGCGGGGACTGTGTCCGTGACCCCCAGGAGACCCAATGACGGCTGGCGCCTCGCGGCCCGGTGGCGACGACGCACCGGGACCATGTACGACGGTGGCGGCGCGCCACTGCCCCTTGTGCGGCCAGCCCAATGGCTGCGCCGTGGCGCGTGCGGGCACGTTCGACACGCCGTGCTGGTGCGCCGAGGTGCGGATGTCGCCCGCGGCGCTCGCCTCGGTGCCGGCGTCCGAGCGGGGCCGGGCCTGCTTGTGCGCGTCCTGCGCCACCGGTGGCGCACGGTGAGCGGCTCCGCGGCGGAAGCGGCAGCCGTGCTTGGACCTGCCGCCTCGCCGTCGGCCGCCGAGAAGGTGTGGGCGACCGAGCTGGCGTTCGCGCGCACGATGGCCGACCGCGACCTCGACGCGTTCGCAGCGCACGTGTCCGAGGAGGCCGTCTTCTTCGCGGGCACGACCGCGATGCGCGGCCGGCGCGAGGTCGTGCGGGCGTGGGCCGCGTATTTCAGCGCACCCGACGCGCCGTTCTCGTGGGCGCCCGACCAGGTCGAGGTGCTCGCCTCCGGCGGGCTGGCACTCAGCACCGGCCCCGTGCGCGACCCGTCCGGCCGGGTGGTGGCCCGCTTCCAGTCGATCTGGCGACTGGAGGCGCCGGGCCGCTGGCGCGTCGTGTTCGACAAGGGCGGTCCACCGAGCCCCGGGCCGTCGTGACGCCGTCGCCGGCCGTCCGGCGTGGCGGTGCGCGACGGCGGCGCAGGGCCGATGCGTGTGAACGTCATGGCGCCGCCTGCGTGCCGCCGGCATCCCCATCCGGGAGACCGTCGACGACGCCGGCCAGGTCCCCGGGCACCTCGTCGTCGCGGGCGCCACCGAGCATGGTCTCCCGGCGTCCTACATCGCCTGACCGGCGGCGGTCGAGGGGCTCGAGGCGGTCGAGGATGCCGATGCGGCACGCGCGAGCGCGCACTACCGGTTGACGATGGGCGGACGGTGCCGGACCAGGGGGCGTTCAGAACCAGATCTGCCACAGGCCGACGACCACGTGGCCCCAGATCAGCAGGTTGACGCCGAAGAGGCTGAGCACACGCGTGAAGTTCCACAGCGCCTTCGCACGGCGCAGACAGGCGTGCTCGCCGGTCGCCGCATAGAGGACGAGGTAGAGCACCGACGGCACGAAGGTGCCGACGATGAGGATGCCCATGGTCCAGTAGAACGCCGTCATGCAGACATTATCGATCGGGGCGGGCGGGCGGCGCCTCGACGGCCGCCGCCGTCCACGTCGACGTCCATGGCAGGCCCCGTTCCGACTTAGAGTCGGGCGGCAGACGTGCCGTGGCTGCGGCGTCAGCCGCGACGTGCTCAACCCAGGAGACCGACATGCACCCCCGAAGCCTTCGCCTGGCGGCCGCCGCCGCCGCCGCTCTCGTCCCGCTGGCGCTGCTGCTGGCGCCGCAGGCGCGCTCGCAGATCAACACGACGCCGACGCTGCAGCCCATCGGCGTGTCCGCCAGCGGCAACACGAGCACGGCCTGGTTCCACGAGCCGTCGTCGCGCCTGGCCGTGGCCTGCCAGACCGTCGGGTCGGCGCAGGGAGGGCCGAGCGGCATCCAGTGCGTGACGACCCGGCTGCCCTGACGGCACCGCCGGTCGTTTCCCGCCCGGCCGCTGGCACATCCGCTACACGGAGGAGGAGTGGCGCGAGATGCTCGTGGGCGTCAGCGTGATCACCGACGCCGAGGGCCGCGCGGTGACGCTGCGGGCGGGTGACCGCTTCGTCGTGCCGCGCGGCTTCGTCGGCACCTGGGAGCTTGTCGAGCCGACGACCAAGCGCTTCGTGATCTACGAGCCGGGCGGCTGAACGCCGGCCCGCGTGCGCCCGGCTGACACTGCCGCCGACAGGCCGGCCTGGAAACGCCTCAACCGCACTGCCCGACGTAGCCGCAGGCGGTGCAGAAGTCGCAGCCGTCCTTGTGGATCATGGTCGCGTTGCCGCACTCGGGGCAGACGCGGCCGGCCTGCGGCGCCGGCGTGCCCGGGACGGACGGCGTGGCCAGCACGCCCATCTCGCGCAGCGGGAAGCCCTGCTCGTCGAGCACGCCCAGCATCGCGTAGCGGTGGATGACCAGCCGCGCCAGATAGGCCACGGTCGACGGCCACACCTGCTGGCGCCGCTGCCCCGGCGGCAGCCCGGGCACGAAGGCCATGAAGTGGCCGAGCGGCTCGGCGTAGTTGAGGAGCTTGCGCAGCTTCATGCCGATCCAGGCCGGGTCGATCACGCGCATGTCCAGCGACAGCACGCGCGCCAGCCCGTCGAGCGCGCGCGGATAGTTGCCCGCCAGCCCCATCGCGCAGGGGCGGGTCACGGTGCCGCCGTCGGGGGTGGCCAGCGTGACCTCCTTGAGCGTGAGCGTGAAGCGCTCGCCGGTGGCGGGGTTGTCGACGTCGACCGCCCACGCCAGCGTGCCCGACGGGCTGGTGCTGGGCTCGTCGCGGCTGAACATCGCGTCGAGCACCGGCGTTGGCGCCGGGCGCGCCGGGTCCGGCAGCGCGCCGAGCTGCTCGCAGCGCCAGCGGATCACGGCCGCGGTGGCGGCGACGACGCCGGGGAACAGGCGTCGCGTGCCGTCGGGCGGGAAGGGCATCTCGAAGGCGCGCTCTTCCGCCACGGTGGCCAGTGCGTCGAGCTTGAGCTGCAGCCACGCGGCGTCGTCGGCGCGCAGGTCCATCGACAGCGTCTTGGCCAGCGCGCCCAGTCCGCGCGGCTGCTCGGCGCCGTTGACCCAGACCTCGAAGGGCTTGTGGCTCCCGCCGGCCTGCTGCGCGTCGCGCGGCAGCTCGCCGACGAAGAGCGCGAAGTCGCCGAACGGGTGCTGGATCATGTAGGTCCAGGCCGGGTTGCCCGCGGGCAGCTCGGGCCGTCCGGGCCAGCGCAGGCTGGCCAGCACCGGCGTGGGCAGCTTGTCCAGCCGCAGGCGCTGGTCGGCGGCGGCCACCGTCAGCGCCGGTGTCGCCTCGGGCGTGGTGCTCAGCACCGCGCCGAGCACGGCGTTCGGGCGATAGGTGGCCAGGCCCTTCAGCCCGCTCTTCCACGCCTGCAGGTACAGGTCCTGGAAGTCGACGTAGGGGTAGTCGGCCGGCACGTTGACCGTCTTGCTGATCGAGGTGTCGATGCAGGGCGCCACCGCGGCGACCATCGCCGCGTGGTCGGCGGCGCTCATCTCCAGCGCGGTGACGAAGGCCGAGGTCAGCGGCGCGGCGTCGCCCTTGAGGTGGCGGTACAGCCGCCACGCGTGGTCCTCGACCGCGAACTCGCGCGTCGTGCCGTCGGGCATGCGCTTCTTGCGTGTGTAGGTCCAGCTGAAGGCCGGCTCGATGCCGTTGCTCGCGTTGTCGGCGAAAGCCAGGCTGATCGTGCCAGTGGGCGCGATCGACAGCAGGTGCGAGTTGCGCACGCCGTGCGCGCGGATGCTGTCCTTCAGAGCGGTCGGCAGGCGCGACGCGAAGCGTCCGCCGCTCAGGTAGAGGTCGGCGTTGAAGAGCGGGAACGCGCCGCGCTCCTTGGCCAGTTCGACCGAGGCGCCGTAGGCGGCGTCGCGCATCACCTCGGCGATGCGACGCGCCAGCGCGCGCGCGGGCTCGGTGTCGTAGCGCAGGCCGAGCATCACCAGCGCGTCGCCGAGGCCGGTGAAGCCGAGGCCGATGCGGCGCTTGCTCGCGGCCTCGGCCTGCTGCTCGGGCAGCGGCCAGACGGTGACGTCGAGGACGTTGTCGAGCATGCGCACCGCGGTGGCGCAGACCTCGGCGAAGCCGGCCTCGTCGAAGCGCGTGTCGTCGGCGAAGGGGCGCTGGACGAAGCGCGTCAGGTCGATGCTGCCCAGGCAGCAGCAGCCGTGCGGCGGCAAGGGCTGCTCGGCGCAGTTGTGGACCATCAGCCCGTTGGCGTCGAAGGCGTGCACGTCGGATACGGTCACGTCGTAGACCGGCGCCTCGCCGTCCGGGTCGACGGTGGCCACCGTGGCGACGAAGCGCTCGCGATTGAGCGAGCGTCGGTAGTGTTCGAGCACGGCTGCCAACCGGGTCGCCTTGGCGTGATCGGCAAAACCTATGCGCTCGGCAAACTGAACGAGGTTTTCGCCGCTGACGACCAGATCGTGCACGGCCGCCTGCGCATAGCGGCGCTGGCTGCCATGGCCGTCCGGCAACGATGCGTGGCCAGCAGGCCGGCGCGAACGGTACAGCGTGCTGGAGATGCCCAGACGCAGCAACATACGCTGCACCGCCATCAGCAGCGCATCGTCCGCCTGCGTCAGGCGCACGCTCACCCCCTTGGCCTGAGTGCCCTGGACCGAGCCATCGGCGTCGAACAGCCCGCGCAGCAGGCCAGCGCAGAAGTCGGACGATCCGGACTCCATCTGCGGCGTGATCGTCTTGTGCCCTGGCGTCGCACCCATCTCGAACGCCAGATCGCGCAGCGCGGCCGACGCCAGGCGGGATTCGCCGCGACCGGCGATCGGGCGCTGCCAACCGCGGAAGTCGGCACGGTGCGGCAAGGTGGCGATCGCCCGTTCGGCCGCTTGCATGATTCCGTGCGCGCCGTGGTCCGCAGGCATGCTGCCGGCACCGACCGCCTTGAGCTCGGGCGCCCAGACCGAGAGGACCGCCTTGCGCGCATTCAGGCAGCCGTCACCGACAAGCAGGCCGAGCAGGTAACCCTGCGCCGCGGTGCCGTGGCCGGGCCATCCCTGCATCGGCCGGTGGTCGTGCAAGACGATGGCATCGCCGGGCTGCAGCGCGCCGGCCGCGCACCATTGCGCGTGCTGCAGGTAGCGGGTCTGCTTCGTTACCCGGCGTACCGGGTGGTCAGCGGTCAGGTGGAGCTGGTGGCCTTCGCGGGTGCGAAGTCTCAGCAGCGGCTTGACGCCGGTGGCGAAGAACCCCTGAGACTCGGTGGGATGGGGGCGGCCGTCGACGATCGCTTCGAACGGCGTTCCGACCAGGTCCTGGACCTGCCGCGGGCCCTCCGAGGTCATCACCCATGCGTCTGCCGTCACGCAGGGGTTGGTCGCCGCGATCGACTCGCAGTAGCCAAGGTTGTTGTCGGCGTTGATGCGGTCCAGGAACAGCACGCCGGGCTCGGCGTGGTCGTAGGTCGACCGCATGATCTGGTCCCACAGTTCGCGCGCGCGCACGTGTCGGTAGACCCACAGGCCATCGTCGCGCAGGTGCGCGCCGGCGGCCTTCTGCGCCACGCCGGGCTCGGCGCGGTGGACGAGCTCGACCTCGCGGTCGGCCTCGACCGCCTGCATGAAGGCGTCGGTGACGCCGACCGAGAGGTTGAAGTTCTTCAGGTCGCCCGCGTCCTTGGCGTGGATGAAGGTCTCGATGTCGGGATGGTCGATGCGCAGCACGCCCATCTGCGCGCCGCGCCGCGCGCCGGCGGACTCCACCGTCTCGCAGCTGCGGTCGAACACGCGCATGTAGCTCACCGGGCCGGACGCGCTGCTGGCGGTGCTGGCCACCGCGGCGCCGGTCGGGCGGATGCGGCTGAAGTCGTAGCCGACGCCGCCGCCGCGGC
Organism: uncultured Rubrivivax sp.; assembly: GCA_964595215.1. GTDB lineage: Bacteria > Pseudomonadota > Gammaproteobacteria > Burkholderiales > Burkholderiaceae_C > Rubrivivax. Next base: position 10,007 of record CAZQPN010000023.1, read on the forward strand.
GCATCGTCTCGGCCGCCTGCGCCAGCGCGGTGTAGATGCCCGGGTGGTCCTCGTCGGGCGAGGTGATGCTGTCGCCCACCGGCTGCACGAAGCAGTTGATCAGCGTCGCTGCCAACTCGGTCCCGGCGGCCGAGGCGATGCGCCCGGCCGGCACGAAGCCGCGCCGCTGCGCGTCGAGAAACCTCGTCTCCCAGGCGGCGCGCTGCGCCGGCGCCTCGGCGGCAGCGAGCGCGCGCGCGACGCGGCGGCGCACGTCGTCGGCGGTGCCTTCGTCGCCCTTGGCGTACTTCTCGAGCAGCACCTCGGCGCCGATCGGCTGCGGCGTCAGGGCGGGCCGCGGTGTCGCCGTCTGGCGGGTCTTCTCGTCGATGGGTTTCATGTCGTCTCCTTGGCACCGCGCCGTGCCGCCATCTCGCGGCCCATGCGTTGCAGTGCGTCGTCGTCCAGGGTATGGCGGACGGCCGGGTAGGCCTGGTCGTCCTCCACCGTGATGTGGGTGCGGTAGAGCGCGGCGAACGCGGCCCAGGACGGGGGCACCGGCTCGCCGACCGGCCAGTCGCCGGCCTGCACGCGGGCCAGGTACGCGCGCAGCGCCGGCCAGGTCGCCGTCATGCGCCCGTGGTCGTCGTGCAGGCGCGCGGCCAGCGCCACCTGCGCAGGGTCGCCGCCGCCCCGCAGCCGTGGCAGCACGTGCCGCTCCTCGTCCTCGTGGTGGGCCGGGCCGGCGATGTCGAAGTAGCGCGCGACGTCGGCCGCGGCCTCGCGTGCCTGGGCGTCAGCGCCATGCGCCAGCAGGTGGGCGGCGAGTCGTTCGAGCAGCGTCAGCATGCGCTCGACGCGCCCGTGGCACGCCGCCAGCAGTTCGAAGGGCCGGTCGAAACCGGCCGTCGGGCCGGCGTGCAGAAGGTCGTGGGCGCTGGATCGGGTCATCGGGTCGTGGAGCGGTGGCAAGGGCATTCGCGAGGGACGCAGGCGGTGCGTGGATCGCGCCGCACGGTCCTGCCGGTCGCGGCCGGGCGGTCGGGTGGCGACGCCGGGGCACCGCCACGATCGTGCCGGCGGGCTGACGATAGGGCAAGCCGAAGCCCGTCGCCCGACGGGGTCTCACGAAGGCATGACCCATGTCAGACATCGCCGGATGTCGGCCTGCCCGCCGCGGTGGGTCGCGCGCCTGCGGTGGACGTCACGCCGGACGGATCCTGCAGGCGAAGGTCCTATCATGCCGGTGCCTGCACCCTGCCGGCGGCAGCGCGCGTCGGTCCATCGGCCCGGTGCCGGCCCGGCGCACCCCCGAAATGGCATGAACATCACCACCTTCGACGACCTGCTGCGCGCCGCGCGGGCCCAGCCGCGACCGCAGCGGCTTCTCTTCGTCTTCGCCGCTGCCGGGCTGCCCGACGCGCCGACCGCCGCGCAGCGGGCCGAGGTGCTGGGCGGCCAGGGCGGCTGCCTCGAGCCGCTGATGTGCGTGGACAAGGCGGCGGACGAACTGCAGGACTTCGCGGCACTGGTCGACGAGTCGCGCGCCTTTGGTCCGGCCTGGCAGCTGGTGTTCGCCGCCGCGATCGACGACGGCGCGGCCGGCGCAGCCGAGGCGCCGCTGCAGCGCATGGTCGAAGCCATCCGTGCCGGCCGGGTCGGGGATTTCCTGCCCTTCGACGGCGAAGGCCACGCGGTCACGCTGTCCGCGTCCTGATCGTGCCCTGATCGCGTCCGCCTGGCGGCACGGCCGGCGCCGGACGGTGCCCGGCGCACCCCCGGTCGCCCGTCGTCAGCGCAGGCGCGCGAACAGGCCGAGCGGGTCGTGCGTCAGCGCGACCGACACCATGAAGCCGAAGCAGCCCAGCGCCGCCAGCGTCCAGGCGAGCCTCGACGCGGGCGTGTGCGCGCGCCGCAGCGCCATCGTGCCCAGGCCGATGTAGACCAGCAGCAGCAGCTTGACGCCGAGCCACGACTGCGCCCAGGGGTCGATGCGCAGCGCCGCCCACAGCATGATGCCGGCGCCGAGCAGCGCGGTGTCGACGATCCAGCTGGCCACGCGTGCCGCGCGCGACAGCGGCCAGCGCGCGCCGGCCAGGTTCGCCAGCGCACGCAGCGCGAACAGCGAGCCGCTGGCGGTGACGAAGCCGACATGCGCGTGGCGCAGCGCGACGCAGTGGTCGATCAGGGGCATGGCGTGCAGGGCGTCGTGGCACCAGGCAGGCGGCGCGTGCGCGGTCCCGGCCGGATTCTGCCTGCCAGGGGCGCCGCCACGCGGGCGGCACCCCGCCCGCTGTCAGGCCATCGCGGAGGCCGAGGATGCCGAGCAGGCACCGCGCGCCAGCGCGCGGTGCGCCGGCCGCGGGATCAGCCCAGCATGTTCTTCCACATCATGCGGCCCCAGTCGTTCGCGCCCTTGCCGGACGCGGCGTTGTGCGCCGGGTCGACCTCGAACGACAGCTTGGGCGCTTCGCCTGGCACGATCGTCGCGCCGACGTTGATCATGATCGCCTGGTCGTGCGTCACGCTGGCCCAGCAGATGCCGGACGGCAACGACACCGGCCCGTTCGGTGCCGGCGCCTCCTGGCCGGCGATGCGACGCGCGATGTCGCGCGCCACCTGCACGCCGGCGCCGAAGGCGACGTGCCCGCTCTTGGGCAGCGGCGCACCCTGGGCGTCGCCGATGACGTAGATCCTGTCGTCCGCCTGGGCCTGGAAGCTCGGCAGCTTGACCGCGGCCCAGCGCTCGCCCAGGCCGGCCTCGCGCACGAGGGCCGGGGCGCGCATCGGCAGCACCAGGTTGGCCTCGGTGAACGGCACCTCGCCCATCGCGGTCGTCAGGCGGCGGCGACCGATGTCGACCGCCGTCACGCCGGCGCCTGGCAGGTACTCGATTTCGTTCGCGTAGACCTCCTTCATCGCCGCGAGGATCGGCCTGGCGATCGGCGGCGGCGTCGGGGCCTGGCTCTCGTCGACGATGATGACCTTGCCCTTGACGCCGCGCCGCTTGACCTGCTCGGCGATCAGGAACGCGCGCTCGTAGGGTGCCGGCGGGCAACGGTACGGCGGCTTCGGCACGCCGATGACGAAGCTGCCGCCGCTGGCCAGGAAGCGATCGACCTGCGCGCGCACCGCAGCCTGCTCGAAGGCGCGGAAGCCCACCGGCAGCTGCGCGCGCGCCTCGGCATAGCCGGCCACCGCCTGCTCCATGTAGTCGACGCCGGGCGACAGCACCAGAAAGTCGTAGGGGATGCGGCCGCCGGCCGTCACCACCGCCGATGCGGCGCGGTCGACCGCGACCGCGCGTTCGCGCACGCGCCGGATGCCCAGCCGGTCCACCGTCTCGTAGCCGCGCTGGAAGTCGCTCGCAGGCTGCCAGCCGGCGATGTAGTGCACGCTCAGCGGGCACGACATGAAGGCGTCGTTGGGCTCGATCAGGGTCACGTCGGCCTTGCCGTCGCGCGCCAGCGTGCGCACCGCGCCCAGGCCGCCCCAGCCTCCGCCGACGACGACGACACGCGGCTTGGCCCCGGCCAGCGGCGACGCGCAGCCGGTCATCGCCAGCGCGGCGCCGGCCATGCCCGCGCCGAGCACGCGGCGGCGCGTCACGGGGCCGCTGCGGCGTGGTTCGGCGGCATCGAGGGAGGAAGGGAAGTCGCTCATCGGTGTTGTCTCCTGGGTCGGTGGTCCTGTCCGGTCCGGCACGACGACGGCCGGCACGACGCACACCTGCCATGCGTGGCAAGGGAACGTCGCGCGCACAGGATCCGCGATCCGGATCGGCACCGGTTTGATGGAGCGCAATACCCCGCCACGCATCCGCGTGGCCGACGATGGCGCCGCGGCGGATCAGCCGCCGGTCGGCACGCCGCTGGCGTCGAGCCCGAAGGCGTCGCCCTCGACCGGGGTCAGCGTGTAGGGCGCGGTGCCGGCGTTGTCGGCGCGCGAGGCGGGCACGAAGCCGCCCTGCTGCAGGTCGAAGACGTGCACCTCGCCGTCCTCGATCACGTAGTGCCAGCCGTGCAGGCTGAGCGTGCCGGCCTCGACGCGCTGGCGCACCATCGGGTAGGCCATCAGCCGCTCGAGCTGCAGCACGACGGCGCGCTGCTCGGTGCG
>CAZQPN010000024.1:0-14033 GCA_964595215.1 uncultured Rubrivivax sp.
TTTCGATGTCAGCGTCGCCCTGACCTGGATCCTGTTCCTGGCCTTGTTCCCGATGAGCTTCTTCTGGCTGCGGCGGGCCTGGCGCATCCTGTTCAAGCGCGACTTCTCGGAGGTGGCGCTGCGGCGCGGCGAGCCGGCGCCCGATGCCGAGCGCTTCGCGCCCTACACCGGCATCCTCAACCTCTTGGCCGGTGGCATCGTGCTGACGGTCATCGGGCTGGTGCTGTTCGCCGCCGTGCCCTACGGCACCTGGAGCGCGATCGCCGGCTCGACGATCTGGTGCAAGTTCGTGCTCGACTTCGCGATCGGCTGGCACGCCCACCGCCTGCCGCCTAAGGCGGCCGCGCGCAAGCAGCCATGACGCCCCGCTCGGCGGCCGTCCGGCCATGAAGGCGAAGCTGGGCCGGCAGCGGTTGCTGGCGCTGTTCGCCGCCGGGCTGCTGCTGTTCAACTTCCCGCTGCTGGCGCTGTGGGACCGCGAGGTCACCATTGCCGGCCTGCCCCTCTTCCCGGCCGCGCTGTTCCTGGTCTGGGGCGCCCTGATCGTCGTGCTCGGGCTGCTCAGCGAGCGGCTGCCCGACTGACGCACCAGAGCCGACGACCTCGGGGGCTGGCGATGGCGCACTGGACAGTGGGAGGGTGCCCGCCGCCCTTGGCCTGCAGCCGCTCCGGTCTCCGACGGTCGAACACCGCTGCCGTGGATTGCCGAGGACGGCGGGGGCCCTTCCCCGCAAGTAAGGGAGGAGCCAGTGGCCGAAGGCCGCTGGCGGGGGACATGGAGGGGAAGGGCATCCGCTTTCCTCGGCTCGCGCGGAGTTGGCACGCATCCGCAAAGCGGGCGTTCGAGATCCGCACCAGGCCGAAACCAGCCGCGCCAGCTGACAGCCGGTGGCCTGTTTCTGGCCTCGCGCCATGCTGAGCCCCGCCCTTGTCATCGGGTTGTCGCTGGCCTACCTGGGCCTGCTGTTCGCGGTCGCCGCCTGGGGTGACCGGCGCGCGGCGGCCGGGAGATCGATCGTCAGCAATGCCTGGGCCTACGCGTTGTCGATGGCGGTGTACTGCACCGCCTGGACCTATTTCGGCAGCGTCGGCCGCGCCGCCGCCACCGGCGTGTGGTTCCTGCCGATCTACCTGGGCCCGACGCTGGCGATGGTGCTGGCCTGGGTCGTGCTGCGCAAGATGATCCGCATCGCGCGCCGCTACCGCATCACGTCGATCGCCGACTTCATCGCCAGCCGCTACGGCAAGAGCCCGCTGCTGGCCGGGCTGGTGACGCTGATCACCGTCGTCGGCATCGTCCCCTACATCGCGCTGCAGCTCAAGGCGATCGCCACCGGCTACGCGCTGATGGCGACGCCGCCCGGCGCCGCGCCGCAGGGACCATCGGCCTGGTGGGCCGACGGCACCTTCTATGCCGCGCTGCTGCTGGCCGGCTTCACGATGATGTTCGGCACCCGCCACCTCGACGGCACCGAGCGTCACGAGGGCATGGTCGCGGCGATCGCCTTCGAGTCCATCGTCAAGCTGCTGGCCTTCATGGCGGTCGGCGTGTTCGTGACCTGGGGCCTGTTCGCCGGGCCGGTCGACCTGTTCGCCCGCGCCGCCGCGGTGCCCGAGCTGCAGCGGCTGCTGACCCTGTCCCAGGGCGCGGGCGACTTCGCCTACGAGCAGTGGTTCGCGCTGACGCTGCTGGCGATGCTCTCCGTGATCTTCCTGCCCCGCCAGTTCCAGGTCATCGTGGTCGAGAACGTCGACGAGCGCCACCTGAAGCGTGCCGCCTGGGTGTTCCCGCTGTACATGTGGCTGATCAACCTGTTCGTGCTGCCGATCGCCTTCGGCGGCCTGCTGCTCGCCGGGGGCGACGCCAGTGGCGCCGACGCCTTCGTGCTGTCGTTGCCGTTGGCGCACGGGGCCGAGGCACTGGCGATGCTGGCCTTCATCGGCGGGCTGTCGGCGGCCACCGGCATGGTCGTGGTCGAGGCGATCGCGGTGTCGACCATGGTCTGCAACGACCTCGTGATGCCGGTGCTGCTGCGCGGCGGCTGGCGGCGGCTGGCGGCGCAGCGGGACATGACGCGGCTGCTGCTGGGCATCCGGCGCGCGGCCATCGTCGTCGTGCTGCTGCTGGGCTACACCTACTACCACCTGGCCGGCGAGGCTTACGCGCTGGTCAGCATCGGGCTCATCAGCTTCGCGGCGGTGGCGCAGTTCGCGCCGGCGGCGCTGGGGGGCATGTACTGGAAGGGCGGCACCCAGCGCGGTGCGCTGGCCGGGCTGCTGGCCGGCTTCGCGCTGTGGACCTACACGCTGATGCTGCCGTCGATCGCCAAGTCGGGCTGGTGGTCGGACGACTTCCTGCAATTCGGGCCGTGGGGCATCGAGCTGCTCAAACCCGAGGCCTTGTTCGGCCTCGAGGGGCTGGACGGCCTCACGCACTCGCTGTTCTGGAGCCTGCTGGCCAACATCGCCACCTACGTCGGCGTGTCGCTGTGGCGCGCGCCATCGGCGCGCGAGGCCAGCCAGGCGGCGTTGTTCGTCGACGTCGCCGGCGACGCCACCGGCGCGGCCGCCGGAGCACCGGCCTTCTGGCGCGGCCAGGCGCGGGTGGCCGACCTGCTGCCGCTGGCGGAGCGCTTCCTCGGCGTCGCGCGCGCGCGGCAGCTGTTCGCCCATTACGCGCGCCGCGTCGGTGCCGCACGCGTCGAGGACCTGCGTGCCGACGCCGCGCTGGTGCAGTTCGTCGAGACCCAGCTCGCCGGCGCCATCGGCAGCGCGTCGGCGCGTGTGATGGTGGCCTCGGTCGTGCAGGAGGAGCCGCTGGCGATGGACGACGTGCTTCGCATCCTCGACGAGGCCACCCAGCTGCGTGCCCACTCGCGCGCGCTGGAGGAGAAGTCGGCCTCGTTGCAGCGAGCCACCGCCGAGCTGCGCGCCGCCAACGAGCAGCTCAAGAGCCTGGACCGGCTGAAGGACGACTTCATGTCCAGCGTCACGCACGAGTTGCGCACGCCGCTGACGTCGATCCGGGCGCTGGCCGAGCTGATGGCCGACGACCCGGCGATGCCGGTCGACGAGCGCCAGCGCTTCGTCGGCATCATCGTGGCCGAGACCGAGCGCCTGTCGCGCCTCGTCAACCAGGTGCTCGACCTGGCTAAGATCGAGTCGGGCCACGCCGAGTGGCATGCGAGCGACGTCGACATGGCCGTGCTGGTGCGCCAGGCCGCGCAGAGCCTCACCGAAATGCTGCGCGAGCAGGGCACCGAGCTTGTGCTCGACCTGCCCGGGCGCGTGCCGACCGTGCGCGCCGACGCCGACCGGATGACGCAGGTGCTGCTGAACCTGCTCGGCAATGCGGCGAAGTTCGTGCCGCGGCCGGGCGGACGCATCGCCGTGCGGCTGCGCGCCGGCGATGACGGCCTGGCGGTGCAGGTGGCCGACAACGGCCCCGGCGTGCCGCCCGACCAGCGCACGCAGATCTTCGAGAAGTTCCACCAGGGCGGCGAAGTGGCACGACGCAACGGCGGCACCGGCCTCGGGCTGCCGATCTGCCGCCAGATCGTCGAGCACCACGGCGGCCGCATCGCGCTCGTCGACGCCGGCGCGCAGGGCGTCGGCGGTGCGCATGACATCGGTCAAGGTGCCTGCTTCGAGTTCCGCCTACCGTGGAGCCCGCCGGCCGGTGCCTTCGCGCGCGACGGCGCAGTGGCATGAACGACAACAGGGCCGCGGCATGCACGTGTCGGGCCGAGCCCGAGCGCTCGTCCCGGAGGGCATCGCGCGGAAGGGGAGTCCAGTGAGCATCGCCATCCTGATCGCCGACGACGAGCCCAACATCCTCGTTTCGCTCGAGTACCTGATGAAGCGCGAGGGCTTCACGGTGCACCTGGCGCACGACGGCCAGGAGGCACTGGAGGTGCTGCGCCGCGAACGGCCGCGCCTGCTCCTGCTGGACGTGATGATGCCGCGCAAGACCGGCTTCGAGGTGTGCCAGGAGGTGCGGCAGGACGAGGCCCTGCGGGAGACGCTGATCCTGATGCTGACCGCCAAGGGCCGCGAGACCGACGTCGTCAAGGGACTGGCGCTGGGCGCGAACGGCTACATGACCAAACCCTTCTCGACGCGCGAGCTGGTGCTCAAGGTGCGCGAACTGCTCGGCGAAGCGCCGCCGGACGGCGACGCCGGCAGGAACAGCGGCGGGAACGGCCGCTGATGCGCCGCGACCGGCGCCAGGCGCGGGCTGTCGGGCTGGCGGTCGCGACCGCCACCGGCGTGCTGGCCGTGTGGCTGGTGGCGACCGCGGCGGTCGTGTTGTCGACGCTCGCCCCGCCCGAACGGGCCGTGGTCGCGGAGCTGCTCGAGCCCCGGCTGGCGCTGGTCGTGATGGCGCTGCTCGGGCTGGTGGTGGTCAGCGCCGGCATGGCCCAGCACCTGTATCGGCGCCACGTCGCGCCGCCGGCGAAGCTGCTGGAGCAGGTGCGCGTGCGGCTGGAGACCGACACGCCGCAGCCGCTCGTGGCCGACGGGGCGCACGCGGTGCGCGGCCTGGCCGAGGCCTTCAACGAGATGGCGCAGCAGCGCGAGCAGCTGCGGCGCGAGATCGGCGACCGCGTGGCCGAGGCCAGCCGCGGAATCGAGCAGGAGCGCGGGCGGCTGGCGGCGCTGATGTCCGAGCTGACGATGAGCGTCGTCGTGTGCAACCTCGACGGCCGCATCCTGCTGTACAACCAGCGCGCGCGGCTGCAGTTCAAGGCCTTGTCCGACGCGCCGCAGCTCGCCGGCGGCGCCGAGCTGATCGGGCTCGGGCGGTCGATCTACACGGTGTTCGACCGCCAGCTGGTGGCACATGCGCTGGAGAACATCCAGCGCCGCATGTCGCGCGGGGCGGCCAGCCCGTCGGCGCAGTTCGTCACGACCACCCCGGGCGGCCAGCTGCTGCGCGCGCAGATGGCGCCGGTGCGCGATGGCGAGGTGCTGGGCGGCTTCGTGCTGCTGCTGGACAACATCACGCGCGACTACGAGCGAGACCTGGCGCAGGACGAGCTGCTGCTGTCGCTGACGGAGGGCCAGCGCGCATCGCTGGGCAACCTGCGCGCGGCGGTCGAGCTGCTGGACGATCCGGACGCCGACGGCCCGACGCGCGAACGCTTTCTCGCCGTCGTGCGCGACGAGGCGAGCGCGATGAGCCAGCGGCTGCAGGACCTGGCGTCGCGCAGTGCCCAGCAGGACAAGACGCGCTGGCCGCTGGAGGACATGCTGGGGGCCGACCTCGTCGCCGCGGCGCGCCGGCGCATCGAGGACCGCTGCGCGGTGCGCACCGGCACGCTCGACGTCGTGCCCGGCCTGTGGCTGCGCGTGGACAGCTTCGCGCTGCTGCAGGTGCTCGGCTACCTGTCGAGCCGGCTGGTCGACGAGTTCGACGTCAAGGCCGTGCTGCTGCGGCTGCAGGGCGCCGACCGCCGCGCGCAGCTGGACCTCGTCTGGACCGGTCAGGCGATGAGCACCGAGACGGTGATGGCCTGGGAGAGCGAGGCGATGCACATCGGCGATCGCCTGAGCCCGCTGAGCGTGCGCGACGTCATGCAACGCCACGGCGGCGAGTTCTGGTTCGAGCGCGACCGCGTCCGCCATCAGGCCTTCTTCCGCCTGCTGCTGCCGCTGGCCGACGCCGTCGGCGACGTCGAGCAGCTCAACGCCGCGGCGTTGCGCCACGACAGCCGGCCCGAGTACTACGACTTCGACCTCTTCCAGGCCAGCGAGAGCCACCACGCGCTCGACGACCGGCGCCTGTCGGAGCTCAGCTACACCGTCTTCGACACCGAGACCACGGGCCTGGACCCGTCGGCCGGCGACGAGATCATCCAGATCGGCGCGGCGCGCGTCGTCAACGGCAAGCTGCTGCGCCAGGAGAGCTTCGAGCAGCTGGTGGACCCGCGGCGGCCGATCCCGGCCGCCGGCGTCCCGATCCATGGCATCCGGCCCGAGATGGTCGTCGGCCAGCCGACGATCGACAGCGTGCTGCCGGCCTTCCACACCTATGTCGGCGACACCGTGCTGGTGGCCCACAACGCGGCCTTCGACATGCGCTTCCTGCAGCTCAAGGAGGCACAGACGGGGGTGCGCTTCGACCATCCGGTGCTCGACACGCTGTTGCTGTCGGCGGTCGTGCACCCGAACCAGGACAGCCATCGGCTGGAGGCGATCGCCGAACGCTTCGGCATCACGGTCATCGGCCGCCACACCGCGCTGGGCGACGCGTTGGTGACGGCCGAGGTCTGGCTCAAGTTGATCCCGCTGCTGGCAGCGATGGACATCCACACGCTGGCGCAGGCGCGCGAAGCCGCGCAGAAGACCTATTACGCGCGGCTGAAGTACTGAGCCTCGACGGCCTGTCTCCCGTCTCGGGAGGCGGGATCGGGGCCGTGCCACAGCGTCCCGGGTCCTGGTTCGCGGCTGCCGGCCCGTGGCGGTACGGGGAATTGCTTATGGGGTGGCCCGATGGTGGCGGTTCCAATCGACCGGGGGTTCCTGCGCCGTGCGCGGCAGGGCGCCCACCTGTCGCCTGCATCCCACGGAGCCCGAAGTTGAAACAACGCGACCATCTGGACATCGTTGGCGGACTGCTGATGACGGCGATCGGCCTGTTCGCTGCGCTCTACGCACGCCAGTACGACTTCGGCACGCTGGCCCGCATGGGGCCGGGCTTCTTCCCGCAGATCCTGGGCTGGGTGCTCGCGGTGCTCGGGCTGCTGATCGCCTGGCCGGCGCTGTACCGCGCCGGCCCGAAGGCCGACATCCGCTGGAAGAGCCTGGCGACCGTGATCGCGGCGATCGCGCTGTTCGGCTTCACGCTCAAGCCGCTCGGGATGCTGCTGGCGACCTTCCTGTCGGCCTTCACCGCGTCGCTAGCGGACGACGACATCACCTGGATCGGCCGCGTCGCGATGTCGGCGGGCGTGGCCGTCATCACCGCCGCCATCTTCGTCGGCGGTCTCGGCATGGTGCTGCCCGTGTGGCCGTTCCAGCAGTGATCGCCGGAGGCTATTGACATGCAACCCACCCGCTCGCTTCGTTCGCCGCCACCCAACGCGGCGCTGAGTCCCTTCGCAACGGCCGCGCGGATCTGACATGGAACTCTTCTCCAACCTCGCACTGGGCTTCCAGACCGCCGTCTCGCCCGAGACGCTGTTCTACTGCTTCGTCGGCGTGTTCGTCGGCATGCTGATCGGCGTGCTGCCGGGCATCGGCGCGCTGGCGACGATCTCGCTGCTGCTGCCGATCACCTACCACCTCGAGCCGACCTCGGCGATCGTGATGCTGGCCGGCGTCTACTACGGTGCGCAGTACGGCGGCTCCACCGCGTCCATCCTGCTCAACCTGCCGGGCACGCCGTCGTCGGCGGTCGCCTGCCTGGACGGCTACCCGCTGTCCAAGCAGGGCCGCGCCGGCATGGCCCTGTTCATGACCACCTTCGCGTCCTTCGTCGGCGCGACCATCGGCGTGCTGCTGCTGACGCTGTTCACGCCGGCGATCGCCGAGCTGGGGCTGAAGTTCGGGCCCTACGAGTACTTCGCGATGATGCTGCTCGGCCTGATCGCGGCGTCGACGCTGGCGTCGGGCTCGCCGATGAAGGGCATGGCGATGGTCGTGCTCGGCCTGCTGCTCGGCATGGTCGGCACCGACGTGCAGACCGGCCAGCCGCGCTTCGACTTCGAGATCCCGGAACTGACGGACGGCATCAACCTGGTCGCGCTGGCGATGGGCGTGTTCGGCGTCTCCGAGGTCGTCAACAGCATCAACCGCGTCAAGCGCGCCGGCGAGGGCAACAAGATCTCGATGCGCGCGATGTGGCCGACGAAGAAGGACTGGCGCGAGGCCGGCATGCCGATGCTGCGAGGCTCGGGCGTCGGCAGCTTCTTCGGCGCGCTGCCGGGCACCGGCGCCAGCATCGCGTCGTTCATGGCCTACGCCATGGAGAAGAAGATCTCCAAGACGCCCGAGCGCTTCGGGCATGGCGCGCTCGAGGGCCTGTCGTCGTCCGAGGCAGCCAACAACGCCGCCGCGCAGACCGCCTTCGTGCCGACGCTGTCGCTCGGCATCCCGGGCGATGCGGTGATGGCGCTGATGATCGGTGCGCTCATCATCCACGGCATCCAGCCCGGGCCGATGATGATCTCCGAGCAGCCCGCGATGTTCTGGGGCCTGATCGTCAGCTTCGTCATCGGCAACGTGATGCTGGTGATCCTGAACATCCCGCTCATCGGCGTGTGGGTGTCCATCCTGCGCATTCCGTACCGCGTGCTCTATCCGGCGATCCTGGTCTTCATCAGCCTGGGCGTCTACAGCGTCAACAACAACACCTTCGACGTCTTCATCGTCGCGCTGGTGGGGGTGTTCGGCTATGCGCTGGCGGTGCTGAACTTCGAGGCCGCGCCGCTGCTGCTCGGCTTCGTGCTCGGCCCGATGATGGAAGAGCACCTGCGGCGCGCGCTGCTTCTGGCACGCGGCGACGCGATGATCTTCCTGCAGCGGCCGATCAGCGCCACGCTGCTGGTCCTGTGCGTGCTGCTGCTCGTTTGGACGGCGCTGTCGGCGGTGCGGCGCAAGGCACGTGCCGTGCCGATCGACGACGAGGCGGCGGGCGCGGCCTGAGAGGGCCGGAAGGCGCGCGACGCGGTGGCGTCGGGCAAGAGCGGCTGAAGGCGGCGAGGCTGTCGGTCCGCGACAGGGGCGCGGCCGGGTCGACAGTGGGGGACCGGCCGGGCGTCACCAGGATCCCGGGCGGCGCGACGGGCCGCCCTGCGTCCCCGTCGACCCGTCAGGCGCGACGCTGCGCGGGCGACGGCCCGGGGCCGCGCCGCTCGAGGTGGCGGAACGTGATGCGGCCCTTGGTCAGGTCGTAGGGCGAGAGCTCCAGCGAGACGTTGTCGCCCGCCAAGATGCGGATGTGGTGCTTGCGCATCTTGCCCGAGGTGTAGGCCACGAGTTGGTGGCCGTTGTTCAGCGTCACGCGGAAACGCGAGTCCGGCAGCACCTCGTCGACGGTGCCGCTCATTTCGATCAGTTCTTCCTTGGCCATGGGGTCAACTCCTGTTCGGGGATGGGTGGGGCTTGTGGCGGTGGGGCGGCTTCAGGCGGGCATGCCGCTGCCCGCCCCGATCCAGCCCTGGGCCTGGTGGGTGGCGTAACGACTGGCGTCCTGGGAGGTGTCGAACACGGCCACGAAGCGCAGGATGCGGTCGTGCGTGGCGGAACCACGGCCGGTCCGGATGGAGACGGCGGCCGACCAACGGCCGTCCGAGAGGCGACGGGTGAGAGGCGAGACGAGGTACTTGCCGAGAGCGAACGAGGTCTTGATGGGTCACTTCCTGGGTGCCGGCCGGATCCGGGTCGGATCGGGCGGCGGTCTGTCGGGGCATCCGCGGCCGCCGGGCGACGAGGCATCGAGGCGACATCGCGGGCTGCCGTGCCCGGGTTCGAGAGCGATCCAGGGCACCGGACGGTCTGGCAGGGGTCTCGAGGCGTCGCGGCCGAGCCTGGCGGGCACCAATGGTCGGTGGGCTCGACGGCCCGCTTCCACCGCGAGGGGGACTGCCATCACAAAGCAAAGAGTATACCATGGTCGTGTTCCGCGTCACCCGCGCGTCGGGCCAAGCCGGCCCCGAGGTGACGCAATGCCCGCATGGTCCACCCCACCGCATCCCACCCTCATCGCCGTCCACCGCCGCCCGCCCGTGTCCCGGCGCGGGTCCCGGTGGAGCCTGCGCCGGGGGGCCTCATCAAGGCGACCCGAGCCGCTCGCCCCCACGGCCGGGCGGGCGCGCTGGCCTGGGTGCGCGAGGGCGTCTTGTGGGGCGTGCTGGTGATGGCAGCCGGCGCAGCGGTGGCGGCCCCCGCGGCGCCCGACCTGTCGCTGTCCGACCTGCCGCCGCCGGCCGCCACGCCCGTGCGTGCCGCCTTGATCGTGCCGGCCCAGGTCAGGCGCTGGCGGCAGGAGGCGGCTGCGCTGGAGCATGGAGACGGTGGCGTGGCGCGCGATCCGGCGCGTGCCGCGGCGCTGTACTGCCGCGCGGCCCAGTACGGTGATGCCGAGGCGCAGTACAGCCTGGCCTGGATGCTGACGAACGCGCGCGGCATCGCGCGCGACGATGCCGCGGCCGCGCACCTGTTCGCCGCCGCGGCCGAGCAGGGCCATGTGCAGGCCGGCAACATGTCCCGTTCGCTCGGCAGCCCGCGCGGGCTTGCGCCGCCCTGCCTGCAACCACCGCCCGATGAAGCCGAGCCCGTGGTCCGGGCCGACGACAGCCCTGTCGATGCGCGAGCCGGCAACGCCGGGGCGGGCCCCTTCGTCGCGCCACCGCGTCTGCCGCCGAACGCGCCCGCACCCATCGTGCGATTCGTCGAGCTGGTCGCCCCCGAGTACCAGCTGGAGCCTCACCTGGTGCTGGCCGTGATGGCCACCGAGTCCAACTTCGACCCCTGGGCCGTGTCGCCGAAGAACGCGCGCGGGCTGATGCAGCTCATCCCCGACACCGCGCGCCGCTTCCGCGTGCGCGACCTGATGGATCCGACCGAGAACATCCGTGGCGGCATGGCCTACCTGCGCTGGCTGCTGGCCTACTTCGAGGGCGACCTGCGGCTGGCGCTGGCGGCCTACAACGCCGGCGAGGGCGCGGTGGATCGTTACCGAGGGGTGCCGCCGTTCGCCGAGACGCGGATGTACGTGCGAAAGATCCAGGCCCTGATCGGCGGCCAGCACAGCCACCCGTTCGACCCGCAGGTGACGAAACCCTCGTCAGTGCTGCCGCTGATGCGCACCGCCGCCGACGCCCGCTGACGCCGCTTCGAGCGCCCGGCCGAGGTCAACCCAGCCCGAGCTTGGCCGCGAGCCCGATGCGCTGAAGCTTGCCGGTGGCGCCCTTGGGGATCTCGTCCATGAACAGGATCTTCTTCGGCACCTTGAAGTCGGCCGCGCGGCCGGCGACAAACTGCTGCAGTTCGCGCTCGGTGGCCGCTTGCCCCTCGCGCAGCACCACGACCGCAGCCACCTCCTCGCCCAGCTTGGGGTGCGGCATCCCAAAGCACACCACCTGGGCCACCGCCGGGTGGTCCATCAGGACCTCGTCGACCTCGCGCGGGCTGACCTTCTCGCCACCGCGATTGATGATCTCCTTCAGCCGCCCGGTGATGCTCAGGTAGCCGTCGGCGTCCATCACGCCCTGGTCGCCGGTGCGGAACCAGCCGTTCACGAAGGCCTCGGCGTTGGCCTTGTCGTTGCGCTCGTAGCCCGCGGTCACGTTGGGCCCGCGGATCACGATCTCGCCGGTCGCGCCGCGCGGCTGCAGCGCGCCGTCCTCGCCCATGATCGCCACCTCCGGGCCGGCGGCCACACCGACCGTGCCCGGCTTGCGAACGGCAGGCGGCAGCGGGTTGCTCGCCATCTGGTGGGTCGCCTCGGTCATGCCGTAGCTCTCGATCAGCGGCGCCTTGAACACCTCTTCGAGCTCCCGGATCACCTGCGGCGGGATCGACGAGCTCGACGAGCGCAGGAAGCGCAGCGGATGGCGCGCGATGACGTCGGCGTTCTTGCCGGCGCGCGACAGGATCGCCTGGTGCATCGTCGGCACCGCGGTGACCCAGGTCGGGCGGGCTTCGTCCATCCAGGCGAAGAACTTCAGCGCGTTGAAGCCCGGCGTGCAGAAGACCTGCGAGCCGGCGGTCAGCGGCGCCAGCACGCCGGCGATCAGGCCGTGGATGTGGAACAGCGGCATGATGTTCAGGCCACAGTCGGTGGCCGTGAACTGCAGCGTGCGCGCGATGTGCTGGGCCGACGCCGCCAGATTGCGCTGCGACAGCGGCACGATCTTCGGCCGCGAGGTCGTGCCCGAGGTGTGCAGCAGCATCGAGACGTCGTCCGGCTCGGCACGGGTCGGCGCCGGGGCGGCCGCCCCGGCGCCGTCGGCGTGCAGCGTGAAGGCGCCGGCGGCCGCACCGGGCTGCAGCGTCAGCAGCCGTACCCCGAGCCGGCGCGCCACGTCGACCGCCGGCGACGTGCTGCCGGTCTCGACGATCAGCGCCTTGGCCTGCAGGTCCTGCAGGTAGAACTCGAACTCGTCGGCGCGGTAGGCCGGGTTCAGCGGCGCGCTGGCCACGCCGCTGGCGCAGGCCAGGTAGCAGGCGGCCATCTCCGGGCCGTTGGGCAGCACGATGGCCACCCGGTCGCCGCGGCCGATGCCCTGGCCGTTCAGCCACGCCAGGGTGGCGTCGATCTGGTCGTGCAGCGCGCCGTGCGTCAGCGGCGGCCGGCCGGGGGCGCTCAGGGCGATGGACTCGGCCGGTGCCGCGGAGAGCAGGGGATGGAGGCGGTCGTGCATGGGCGCCAGTGTAGAGTCCGCGCCGTGCTGACCGTCCAGGATCTCGAGGCGCGCCGTGGGCGCCGTGTGCTGTTCAGCGGGCTCGCGCTGGAAGCGGCACCGGGTCAGCTGCTGCGCGTCGCCGGTGCCAACGGGGCGGGCAAGACGACGCTGCTGCGCATGCTTGTCGGCCTGACCATGCCGACCGCCGGCGAGGTGCGCTGGCGCGGTCAGCCGATCGCGCGCCAGCGCGACAGCTTCTACCGCGATCTGGTCTACCTCGGTCACGCCGCGGCCCTGAAGGACGACCTGAGTGCGTTCGAGAACGTGCAGATGCTGGCCGCCCTCGGCGGCGACACCGTGACCCGCGCCGAGGCGGCGGCCGCGCTCGCGGCCGCCGGCCTGAAGGGGCGCGAGCGGCTGCCGGCGCGCGTGCTGTCGGCCGGTCAGCGCCGCCGTGTGGCGCTGGCGCGGCTGGCGCTCGGCGGACCGCAGCGTCTGTGGGTGCTCGACGAACCTTTCAACGCGCTCGACACCGCCGCCGGCGAGTGGCTCGCGGGCCTGGTCCGTTCGTGCCTGGCCGCCGGCGGCGTCGTCGTGCTGACCAGCCACCAGGCGGTGCCGGTCGACGACGCCGTCGAGCAGGTCCTGGTGGCCCTGTGACCGGCAGCCCGTGCCCTCGTGCGGCCTGTCGCCGGCGGCCGCGCGTGCGGGGGATCGCGGCGTGACGCCGGCCGGTCCGCTGACGGCGATGCGCGCGCTGTTCGTGCGCGACCTGCGGCTGGCGCTGCGGCGCCGTGCCGACACGCTGGGCGCGGTGTTCTTCTTCGTCATCGTCGTCAGCCTGTTTCCGCTCGGCGTCGGGCCGGAGCCGGCGCTGCTGCGCAGGATGGCCGCCGGCGTCGTCTGGGTGGCGGCGCTGCTGGCGGCGATGCTGCCGATGGCGCGCCTGTTCGCCGACGACGCCGCCGACGGCACGCTCGAGCAGATGCTGCTGTCGCCGACGCCGCTGCCGCTGCTGGTGGCGGCCAAGGTGGCGGCGCACTGGCTCGTCTCGGGCCTGCTGCTGACCGCCGTGTCGCCGGTGCTGGCGCTGCAGTTCGGCCTCGACGCCGGCGCGATCGGCGTGCTGATGCTGGCGTTGCTGGTGGGCACGCCGGTGCTCAGCCTGCTCGGCGCGATCGGCGCCGCGCTGACGGTGGGGGTGCGCGGCGCGGCCGTGCTGCTGTCGCTGCTGGTGCTGCCGCTGGTGACGCCGGTGCTGATCTTCGGCGCCGGCGCGGTCGACGCCGCCGCCGGCGGGCTGGACACCGCTGGCCACTTCTCGCTGCTCGGCGCGATGCTGGCCGCCAGCCTGTTCGGCGCACCCTGGGCGGCGGCGGCGGCGCTTCGTATCAGCCTGGACTGATATAGGGTCGGCGTTCGGGGCACAATTCGCGGCTGACCATGCCCCGTTCGCGCATCAACTGGTTCTACTATGCCGCCCCGCAGCGCTTCTACGGGCTGGCGGGCAAGGCCGTGCCCTGGTTCGCGCTGGCCGGCGTGCTGCTCGCCGCCATCGGGCTGACCATCGGCCTCGGACTGGCGCCGACCGACTTCCAGCAGGGCGACAGCTACCGCATCATTTACATCCACGTGCCGGTGTCGTGGATGTCGATGGTGCTCTACCTCGCGATGGCCTTC
>CAZQPN010000025.1:0-14019 GCA_964595215.1 uncultured Rubrivivax sp.
TGCCCGGACGTCGTCGGCCGCGGGCGCAGCGATTGGCTGGGCGACCCGATGGGCGACGCCGTGCCGGCCAACGTGGCCGACATGGTCACGCTGCTGGCGCGGATGGACGCGACGCAGGTGGACTGGGTGGGCACGTCGATGGGCGGCCTGATCGGCATGGGCGTGGCCGGCCTGCCCGGGGCGCCGCTGCGCCGGCTGGTGCTCAACGACGTCGGCCCGGCCGTCGCCTGGTCGGCGATCCAGCGCATCCAGGGCTATCTCGGCCAGCCGGCGCACTGGCGCAGCGTCGAGGAGGCGGCCGACGCACTGTGGACGGTGTCGCAGGGCTTCGGACCGCACACGCGCGAGCAGTGGCTGGCGCTGACGCGGCCGCAGCTGGTGCCTGACGGTGACGGCTTCACGTCGCACTACGACCCGGCGATCGCGCTGCCGGTGCGCGCGATGACGCCGGAGATCGCGGCCGCTGGCGAGTCGATGCTGTGGCAGACCTACGATCGCATCGCCTGCCCGACCCTGCTGCTGCGCGGCGCCGAGTCCGACCTGCTGACTGCCGCCACGGCGCAGGCGATGACGCAGCGCGGCCCGCGCGCGCGGCTGGTCGAGTTCGCCGGCGTGGGCCACGCGCCGATGCTGGTGCAGCCCGACCAGCGCCGCGTCGTCGCCGACTTCCTGCTCGCGCCATGAGGACCGGGACCGCGGCCGGCACCGATGCCGCGGCCATCGTGGACCTGGCCGCGGCGGACACGCCGGCCGGCCCGGGCGACGACGCACTGACCCGCGACCGGGGCGCCGCGCCGCGAGGTGCCGAGGCCGCTGACGCCGGCCGCGACGCCCTGGCCAGGGCGCGTGCATTCGCGCAGCCTCTGCTGACGGGGCAGGCGCTCGACACCGGAGAGGACGCGTTCTCGCACGCCGAGGGCGTGGCCGCCGTGCTCGCCGGCATCGGCGCCGCGCCGGCCGTGCAGGCGGCCGCCTACCTGGTCTACGCGGGTGACTACCTGACGCGGCCGGAGGAGGTCGTCGGCAAGGCCTTCGGGCCAAGCTACGCCAGCCTCGTCGTCGGCACGCGCAAGCTGGTGCAGGTGCAGCGCGCGGCGCGCGAGGGCGCCGCCGGCGGCGTGGCGCAGGGGGCGGTGCAGCAGGGTGCGCAGCTCGAGCGCGTTCGCAAGATGCTGTTGGCCTTCTCGCGTGATCTGCGCGTCGTGCTGCTGCGGCTGGCGTCGCGGCTGCAGACGCTGCGCTGGTTCGCCGCCGTGCGCCGGCCCTGCCCGGCGCCGCTGGCCACCGAGGCGCTGCAGGTCTTCGCCCCGCTGGCCAACCGCCTGGGCATCTGGCAGGTTAAGTGGGAACTGGAGGACCTGGCGCTGCGCGTCCTGGATCCGCAGGCCTACCACCGCATCGCCCGCCAGCTCGACGAGAAGCGGACCGAACGCGAGGCTGGCGTGGGCGCGGTGCGCGCCGAGCTGGCTGCGCTGCTGGCGCGCGCCGGCATCGATGCCGATGTGCAGGGTCGGCCCAAGCACATCTACAGCATCTGGAAGAAGATGCAGGGAAAGGGCCTGGACTTCGCGCAGGTGCTGGACGTGCGCGCGCTGCGCGTGATCGTCGGTGACGTCGATGCCTGCTATGCGGTGCTGGCGCGCGTGCACGAGCGCTGGCCTGCGCTGCCCGGCGAGTTCGACGACTACATCGCGCGCCCGAAACCGAACGGCTACCGCTCCTTGCACACGGTGGTGCGCGCCGACGACGGGCGTCCGGTCGAGGTGCAGGTGCGCACGCGGCAGATGCACGAGGACGCCGAGGTCGGCGTGGCGGCGCACTGGGCCTACAAGGAAGCGGGGGTGAAGGGCTACGCCGGTGTCAGCGCGGCGGGCGCCTTCGAGGAGCGGGTGGCCGCAGCGCGCAAGGCCGTGCTGCGCCAGCTGCTGGCATGGGAGCGCGACCTCGCCGAGCCGCTCGCGCGTGACGGAGCTGGCTTCGAGGACCGCATCTACGTCTTCACGCCGCAGGCGACGATCGTCGAACTGCCGGCCGGCGGCACGCCGGTGGACTTCGCGTACACGCTGCACACTGAGCTCGGCCACCGCTGCCGCGGAGCCCGCGTGGACGGCGTGATGGTGCCGTTGAACACGCCGCTGGCCAACGGACAGACGGTCGAGGTGACAGCGGCGAAGGAGGGTGGGCCTTCGCTCGACTGGCTCAACCCCGAGCTCGGCATGCTCAAGAGCGTGCGCGCGCGGGCCAAGGTGCGCGCCTGGTTCAACGCCCAGCAGCAGGGGCAGACCATCGCGCGCGGGCGCGAGCTGGTCGAGAAGCTGCTGCAGCGCGAGGGGCGCACGGCGCTCAAGCTCGAGCAGCTTGCCGAGCAGCTCGGTTTCAAGAGCGCAGACAAGCTGTTCGAGGTGGTCGGCAAGGACGAGTATTCGCTGCGCCACGTCGAGCAGCTGCTGCGGCCCGCCGAGCCACCCGCGGCCGACGACGAGGCCGTGGTGCTGCAGCGTGCACGCAGCGGCGGCGTGGGCGGCGGCGGCGGCGGGGTGCTCGTCGTCGGCATCGACTCGCTGCTGACCAGCCTGGCGCGCTGCTGCCGCCCGGCGCCGCCGGACGCCATCAGCGGCTTCGTCACCCGCGGTCGAGGCGTGGCCATTCACCGCACCGACTGCAGCAACTTTCGCCACATGGCGCACCGCCACCCCGAGCGCGTCGTCGAGGTCGCCTGGGATGCGCCGCGAGGCGGCGGCGACGTCGTCTACGCGATGGATGTGCAGGTCGAGGCGATCGATCGCCCGGGCCTGCTGCGCGACCTGAGCGAGGTCTTCGCGAAGGAGCGCATGCACGTCACCGGGGTGCAGAGCCAGAGCCTGACCGACAGCCGCGGCCGCGTCGCGCGGATGACCTTCACGGTCGAGGCGTCGGACGCGTCGCGACTGCAAGGCGCGCTGTCCCAGCTGACTCGGGTTGCCGGCGTGCGCCACGCCCGGCGACGCTGACCGGGAGGGCATTGGTGTGCACGTGCGGGAGAGCACGCGTCAGGCGCGGTGAGTCCGCGCGTTCGTGTATCATTACGGGCTGACTCAGGCGCGTAGCTCAGCTGGTTAGAGCACCACCTTGACATGGTGGGGGTCGGAGGTTCGAGTCCTCTCGCGCCTACCAGATTCGGTAGAGGAATCAAGGACTTAGCGGAAACGCCAAGTCCTTTTTTCTTGCCGGTACGGAACAGGTACGGAATCCGCTCCGGCTGCCGATGACGCTGCCGGGCGTGGCGCCGGCGCCGCTACAGGAGCGCCAGCACCGACGCCAACAGCGCCACCACCAGCCACTGCAGCGGTCTGGTCATCGCTTCAGCAGCGCCGAGACCGGGCGCGCGTGCTGGTCGTCAGCGTGCGCAGCAGGCGGGGGAGATCTCCCTCGCCGGCTCTGCATCCAGGCGCGGATAGTCCGTGTACCCCACCGCACCCGCCGTGTAGAAAGTCTTCGGCTCCGGTTCGTTCAAGCCGACCCCGAGGCGCAGCCGCTCCACCAGGTCCGGGTTCGCGATGTAGGCGCGGCCGAAGACGATGGCGTCGGCGCTGCCCTCGTACAGCGCCGCCTGCGCGGTGGCCCCCGTGAAGCCGCCGTTGCGCAGCAACGGGCCCTGGAAATGCTGGCGTGCCACGGCGGCGATGCGACGCTCACAGTCCTTCGCAGGGTCCATGTGACGCAGTTCCAGGTAGGCGGTGCGGCGCTGGCTGAGTTGCTGTGCGACGTAGGCCAAAAGCGCCTCGGGGTCGCTGTCGTGCAGGTCGTTGCTGCCTGCCAGCGGCGACAGGCGCAGGCCGACACGGCCGGCTCCCGCTTCGGCGATGGCCGCGTCGACGCACTCCAGGAGCAGGCGGGCGCGGTTCTCGATGCGGCCACCGTAACGCTCGTAGCCGGGCCCGCTGCGGTCGTTCACACCGTCGCGAAGGAACTGGTCGAGCAAGTAGCCGTGGGCGCCATGCAACTGCACACCGTCGAAGCCGGCCTGCAGTGCACGGCGCGTGGCCTGGCGGAACAGATCAACGATGGCGGGCAGTTCGTCGTCGCGCAGGCGGCGCGGCGTTTCGTAGGGCTGCTTGCCGTCGGGGGTGTTGATGAAGCCCTGGATCGCGCGCTCGCCGCTGCTGATGGGCTGTACACCGCCATTCAGACTGGAGTGCGCCGACCGGCCGGGGTGCCAGATCTGCAGCTGCATGCGCCCGCCGGCCGCGTGGACGGCCCGCGTGACCGTGCGCCAACCGGCCACGCAGGCGTCGTCGTAGATGCCGGGCTCGCCCGTGAAGGCGCAGCCGTCGGCAGCCACCATGGTGGCCTCGGCGATCAGAAGGCCGGCCGAGGCGCGCTGCGCATAGTGCTCGGCCATCAAGGCGTTGGCGATGTGGCTGCGGCCGGCGCGGACGCGGGTCAGTGGCGCCATCAAGATGCGGTTGGGCAGCGTCAGGGCGCCCAGCGTCAGGGGGTCGAAGAGCGAAGGCATGCCGTCCGAGGGTCGAAGTGGAGACGCTCCGCGGCCCCGTGACGAGAGGGGGCGGAGACATCCGCACATTGTCGCCAGCTTCCTGTCGCTGAGTTCACCAAGCCCAAGCTGCTGATCGTGGACGAACTGGGCTACCTGCCGTTCGAGGCCAACGCCGCGCCCCTGTTCTTCCAACTCGTCTGACCTGCCCCCTTCCACCAAGTTGTCCAAGGAATCGTCCGCACCCCCGCACCCCCCGGGGGCCAGCTATGGATGTCGCTTGACAGCTGCGCGTCCTTCGTCGGTCGGCACATGGTTGCATGGTGATGGCCGCGGCATCGGCCCTGGACGCCGCCGTCCCCCTAGGTGCGACATCGGCTTGCTGAACGAAAGCGCGATTTGGTGCAAGCCCAGGCGACTCCCGCGCTTGACCCGCCGCCGCCTGGAGTCGACGCTCGACGGCGTGCCGGTCCTCCTGCCCGTCGACCGGTGCGGCCGAGTCCGTCACGCATCCCGAGGAGACACGCATGAGACCGTCCCGCCTGCTGCTCGGCGCCGTCATCGCGGCGACGTTCGCCGTCCTGATCTCGACCCAGTACGCTGCCGAGGCCAACCGCCAACCGGCCCGCTTCGCCGTCGACCACACCTGGCCAAGGCCTCTGCCCAACGACTGGCTGGTCGGCCAAGGGGCGGGCGTGGCGGTCGACCGCCACGACCGCATCTGGATCGTGCAGCGCCAGTCGACGCTGACCGCCGATGAACGCGGGTCCGATCCGGCGCCGGGCAACCCGCGTCGGTCGGACTGCTGCAACCGGGCGCCGGCGGTGATGGTGTTCGACCGCGAAGGCCGTTTGCTCAAGGCCTGGGGCGGCGCGGCGGATCCGGACTACCTGACCACGCGCTGTACGCCTGCGATGGGCTGCGAGTGGCCGACCAACGAGCATGGCATCTATGTCGACCACAACGACTACGTCTACATCGCCGGCAACGGCGGCGGCAACCACCAGGTGCTCAAGTTCAGCAACGATGGCGACTTCATCTATCAGGTCGGCAAGGCCGGCGTGACCGGCGGAAGCAACGACACCGGCGGCAGCCCGAACGGCACGCCGCTGCTCGGCCAGCCTGCGGACATGGAGGTCGACCCGGTCACCAACGAGCTGTACATCGCCGACGGCTACCAGAACAAGCGCGTGCTGGTCGTCGACGCCGCCACCGGCATGTACCGGCGCCACTGGGGCGCCTACGGCGGCGTGCCGGACGACACCAACCCCGGTCCCTACGACCCGCAGGCGCCGGCGGCCTCGCAGTTCCGCAACCCGGTGCATTGCGTGCGCATCACCAACGACGGTCTGGTCTATGTCTGCGACCGCGTCAACAACCGCTACCAGGTCTTCCAGAAGGACGGCACCTTCGTGCGCGAGGCCTTCCTCGAGCGCGACACACTGGGCAACGGCTCGATGTGGGACCTGGACGTGTCGCCCGACCGGGCGCAGATCGAGCTCTACAACGCCGACGGCGAGAACAACAAGATCTGGGTCTTCAACCGGGCGACCGACCAGGTGATCGACAGCTTCGGCCGCAACGGCCGCAGCGCCGGGCAGTTCCACTGGGTGCACAACCTGGCGGTCGACTCGCGCGGCAACATCTACACCGCGGAGGTCGACACCGGCAAGCGGGCGCAGAAGTTCACGCGCCGCAACCAGGGCTACGCCAGCGTCAACTGACGTGCGCGCGGCGGACACCGCGGGCCGGCCGCGCGCGCTCTGGCGCAGCCTGGCGGCCCGGATGCGGGGCGTGCTGGCTGCCATGGTGGCGGCGCTGATGGGGGCGTTTGTCGTTCCTGCGCATGCCCACGACGTCGCCGGCGAGTTGCGCCTGCATGCCATCGCCAAGGCGCAGGATGGCCGTCTGACGGTCGTCCTGCGCGTGCCGCTGGAGCTGCTGCTCAACATCGACCTGCCCAAGCGCGGCAACGGCTACCTGGACCTGGCCAGCGTCGACCAGGCCTTTCCACGCGCGCTACAGGCCGCGGCGCGCGATGTCGAGTTCATCGCCGGCGGCCGTTCGCTGGTGCTCGCGGCGGGGCAGGCGCGCATCGCGCTGCCGAGCGATCGTGCGTTCGAGTCCTTCGATCGCGCGCTGGCGGCCGTGCGCGGCGAGCGGCTGCCCGTGCAGACCGACGTCTTCTGGAACCAGGGCTACTTCGACGCCGTGCTCGAGTACCCGCTCGCGGGTGCCGACGCGTCCGCCCTGGCGATCGACTTCCGCGTTGCACGCGGCCTGCGCGATCGCGTCAAGCTCGACCTGCGCGTGCTGACACCGGACGGCGACGCACGCGCGTACGAGCTCGTCACCGGTACCGGCGTCGTCGTGCTCGACCCGCGCTGGCACCAGGCGGCGGCCACCTTCGTCGGGTCGGGCCTGCGCCACATCCTGGGCGGGGCCGACCACCTGCTGTTCCTGCTTTGCCTGGTGCTGCCCTTCAGGCGCCTGGGCTGGCCGCTGGTCGGCGCGGTCACGGCTTTCACGGTCGCGCACTCGCTGACCCTGGTCGCAGCGGCCCTGGGTTGGGTGCCGACGGCCTCGGCCTTCCCGGCGTTGGTGGAGTCGCTGATCGCGGCGTCGATCGTGTTCATGGCGGTCGAGAACATGCTTGGCGCGACACTGCGCCGCCGCTGGCTGATGACGGTCGCCTTCGGGCTGGCGCATGGGTTCGGCTTCTCCTTCGGCCTGGCACAGGAGCTGCAATTCGCCGGGTCGCACCTGCTGCTGTCCTTGCTGGCCTTCAACGTCGGCATCGAGCTCGGGCAACTGCTGGCGCTGGCGCTCGTGTGGCCGCTGCTGGCCTGGGTACGCGCACGTCACGCTGCGGCCGGCCGCTGGCTCGTGGTGCTGCTGTCGGCCTTCGTCGCTCACGAAGCCTGGCACTGGTCGTCTGAGCGCTTCGGGGCGCTGGCGCAGGAAGACTGGCCGGCGCTCGTCGATCTGGTCTGGCCTCATGGCGTCTCGGCAGTGCTTCTCGCGCTGGCATTCGTGCTGACGGGCCGTGCGCTGTGGCGGCTCGCCGCCACAGCGCAGGTCGCACGACGGCCCGATTGAACCGGTCCCGCCGCGCGCCGGGGGCCGCGCCCGCGCGCGACGGCCAGTGCTGGGCTAGGGCCTGCTCCCGCCCTGGCGGAAGGCGCTCGGCGTGACGCCGAAGCGCCGGCGGAAGCTGGAAGACAGGTGCGAGGCCCCTGCCAGCCCGCACTCGCGCGCGATGTGTGCCAGGCTCTGGGTGCCTTCGGCGAGCCGCTCTCGCACAGCGTCCAGCCGGCGTTCCAGAATCCACCGGTGCGGCGTCGAGCCTGTGGCCTGGGCAAAGGCGCGACCAAAATGGTCGGCCGACATCGAGGCGATGGCAGCCAGCATTGGCACAGTGACGCGATCGGCCAGATGCGCCTCGACGAAGGTCTCGACCTGACGCAGCAGTGCCGGCCGCAACGGCGCGACGCTGCCCACGTGCGCCGGCCGGGGCGTGCGGCCCAGCAAGGCGTGCAGGCGCCGCACGAGCAGCGGACCGAGGCGCTCGAGCAGGTCGAACTCGTGCAGCCGTCCGCTTCCGCGGCAAGCCTCGTGCTCGGCCATGAGCAGGCGAAAGAAGCCCTCCAGCCAGGCGTCACGCACGTCGTAAAGTGCTTCCATGGGCGGCACGGGCATGGCCCCGCCAGTGCTCTGCGTCCCGCTGGACGCGGGCCCGGCCAGGTTGTCGGCCGCGATGTACAGGTGCAGGTGGGTGACCGCGGCCGGGCAGTCGAAGGCCCATGCCACGGGGTGGCCGGCGGGCAGGAAGGTCACGCCGCCGGTGTGCTGCCGCACGTGACGTCGCCGGCCGTCGAGGTCGATGACCGAGACCCCGCCGCCGCGCTCGCAATACGACAGCAGGTGGCAGTCGATGCCATGGGGTTCGTCGAGCCTGGCGCAACGGCGGCGCCAGCGTGCGGCGATGTAGCGAAACCGCACCTGGTCGGCCAACACGAACTCCGGTGGAGAGTCGCTGCCGCAGGCGACCAGCACGGGCGCCGAGCGTGCGGGCAGTTGTCGGAGGTCGATCGCGAGCATCGGGGTGTCGGGCGCCGTCGACTGCGCAAGGCCGCCCGCCGGCAGGCCCACGGTCCGTGCCGGGACGCGGCAGTCGGCCGCCGATGGTCGTCTCGACGACCATCGGCGTCAAGTGCACAGGCGTCGACGCCGCCGCTGTCAGCGACCGCGCGGCGGTGGCGCAGGACAAGGTGCCCGATCCGTGCGAGGCTGCCTCCTACAATCCCGCCATGCCCGGCTCCACCTTCGGCGATCTGTTCCGCGTCACGAACTTCGGCGAGAGCCATGGGCCGGCCATCGGCTGCGTGATCGACGGTTGCCCCCCCGGGATGGCGCTGGACGAGGCCGACATCCAGCACGATCTGGACCGCCGCCGACCCGGCACCAGCCGGCACGTGACGCAGCGGCAGGAGGCGGACGCGGTCGAGATCCTGTCCGGCGTGCACGAGGGTCGGACCACCGGCACGCCGATCGCGCTGCTCATCCGCAACACCGACCAGCGCAGCAAGGACTACGGCAACCTGGTCGAGACCTTCCGCCCCGGCCACGCCGACTACACCTACTGGCGCAAATACGGCCACCGGGATGCACGCGGCGGCGGCCGTGCGTCGGCACGGCTGACGGCGCCGACGGTGGCCGCCGGTGCGGTCGCGCGCAAGTGGCTGCATCAGGCCTGTGGCACCACCTTCACCGCCTGGATGAGCGCGCTCGGCGAGGTCGAGATCCCGTTCACCGACGCGGCGCAGATCCGGGAGAACCCGTTCTTCGCGCCCGACGCAGCCATCGTGCCCGAGCTCGAGGCCTACATGGACGCGCTGCGCAAGGCCGGCGACTCCTGCGGCGCGCGCATCGACGTGCGCGCCACCGGCGTGCCGGTGGGCCTGGGCGAGCCGCTGTTCGACAAGCTCGACGCCGACATCGCCTGGGCGATGATGGGGTTGAACGCGGTCAAGGGGGTCGAGATCGGCGACGGCTTCGGCGTTGTCGCGCAGCGCGGCAGCACGCACGGCGACGAGTTGTCGCCCGAGGGATTCCGCAGCAACCACGCCGGCGGCGTGCTCGGCGGCCTCTCCACAGGGCAGGACCTGATCGTGCGCCTGGCCATCAAGCCGACGAGTTCGATCCGTCTGCCCAAGGCCTCGATCGACAGGGCAGGGCAGCCGGTGGTGGTCCAGACCCACGGCCGCCACGACCCCTGCGTCGGCATCCGGGCGGCGCCCATCGCCGAGGCGCTGCTGGCGCTGGTCGTGATGGACCACGTGCTGCGCCACCGCGCCCAGTGTGGCGACGTCGTCCACGACGCGCCTGCGATCCCTGCACAGGCCCCGCTCGGGCGCGGTTGACACCGGCCATCGACGCTCACGCGCGATCGGGGGCGACCGTCTCCCCGTTTCGGCACTGACAGCCGTTGCCGCCGAACGGCTGCAGGGCGGGCGCGTCGCCAGGCACACGCGTTGTCGTCGGTGACGGAATGCGCAGGATGGGGTGGTCCGTCGCCCTGCCTGGCGATCGGCCATCAAGCCGGCCGGTGTGGCGGCCGACAAGCGATCCATGAACGCGTCCGATCGCCGTCGCCTGGGCCTCGCCTGGGGTGCCTCCGTGGCCCTTGCGGCGCTGGCGGGTGCGCTGTCGGCCTGGCTGTTCGCACTGCCGGCGCCGGTCGGCGCGCAAGCCGTGGCGGTGCGGATCGGTGCCGCGGTGGCCGCCGTGCTGGCGGTAGCGCTGGCAGGGCTGTCGCTGCGCCGCCTGGCTGCTGCGCCCGCAGGTCCGGCGCGACCGCGATCCGTCGAAAGCGCCGGCACGGTCGATGGTCAGGCGTCCGAACTCGGTTCGGCCGATACCCGGCCCGCCGTCTGGTCGGACACGCTCGACCCCGTCAACGCCGCGGCCGGTGCGCCGCCCGCGTCACCGGCGCCAGGGCGTCCCTGGGTGACGCCTGCCGCGTTCGATGAGGCGGGGGCGATCGACCCCGAAGCCGCCGTCGCCGCGACGGCAGAGGACGGCGCGTCCGCGTCGCCCGACGGCATCGGACCCGAGACGCCGCCGGGCCGGCCCCCGGCCAGCGGAGGCGGGGCCGTGCACGCTCCCGACACGCTCCAGCACGCGTTGCGCCAGGCGCTCGACGCCGGCGAGATGCGCCTGGTCTACCAGCCCATCTTCGATCTGGAGGCGCGCCGGGTGCACGCCGTCGAGGCCCTGTTGCGCTGGCCGCGAGCCGCCAAGGCACTGCTGCCGACCGAAGACATCGTCGCCATCGCCGATCGCGGCGGCTTCGGTGCGGACCTGACCCGGTTCGTGCTTGCCGGGGCCAGTCAGCAGATCGTGCGCTGGCATCAGGTGCTCGGCGCCGCGGCACCCGCACGGGTGTGCATCAACCTGTCGCGCCAGCAGTGCCTGGCCGATGCGCTGCTCGACGACTTCGAGCACGAGCTCGACGCACATGGGCTGCGTGCCGATGCGTTCCAGTTCGAACTTGCCGAGCGAGACGTCGCGGCCGATACCGCCGTCGAGGTCCGACTGCACGAGTTACGGGCACTCGGCGCCACTGTCGCGCTGGACCGTTTCGGCGAGGCGAATGCCTCGCTGGCGGGACTGCAGCGGCTGCCGGTCGACACGATCAAGGTCAACCGCCACCTGATCGGCCGTGCCGAGACGGGCGGCACGGTGCGCATGGTGCTCGAGTCGACCCTGGGCTTGGCCCGGGAGCTGGGCCTGGAGGTCGTCTTCGAAGGCGTCGAGACGACGAAGCAGCTGGCCCTGCTGCGCACGATCGGCTGCCGTCTGGCGCAGGGCCATGCGCTGTGCCCGCCGATGGACCCGTTCGCGCTGACGCGCCGCCTGCGTGGCGGCCACTGGCTGACCGAGGCGGTGCGCGACGATCCCACGTCGACGGCCTCCGGCAGCTGATCCGCACCGGACACGCGGCCGCCATCCGACCGACGGGCGTGCGCCGCGCGTGGCGGCCACGTGCAGGCGCGTCTGACGCAACGGCACGTCGCCGGCGCTGACAGTCCGGCAGGGCCGTTCGCGGCTGGTCGCAGGCATGCGCAGTCCGTCCACGATCAGCGCCGCTTCGTCGCACCAGGCGTCGTCGGACCGACCCCCGGCCTACACTGCGCCCGCAGTTCGACGCCGTCCCCCGTGTGGCTGGCGCGACCGTGGGGGGAACCGACTCATGAAGCGAAAAAGCCTGATCGGCGCCGCGCTGGCGCTCGTGCTCGTGCTGGGCTTGGGCGCGGCGGTGACGCAGGGCGCGTTGCCCGGCCTGGGCGCCGGCGAGAAGAAGGGCGACAAGCCGGACGTGCCGCTCGAGTTCGCGCGCCACGAGGTCGTGCAGCCGCAGCTGGCGACGATGCCGAACCGGCTGTCGTTCTCCGGTGCACTCGTCGCACCGTCGACCGCCGTCGTCCGTGCCAAGGCCGGCGGCACGCTGCTGGTCCTGTCGGTGCGCGAGGGCGACCGCGTTCGTGCGGGGCAGCCGCTCGGCCGCATCGACCTGGCCGAGAGCGCCAGCCGGGCCGCCGAGCGCGAGGCCCAGGTGGGTGCCGCACAGGCGGCACTGGCACAGGCCGAACGCGCGCACGCCTCGAACGAGCGCCTGGCCGTGCAGCAGTTCATCTCGTCGGTGGCGCTGGACCAGTCGCGCGCGACGCTGGACAGCGCACGCGCCCAGCTCGACGCGGCACGCGCCGCGCTGCAGACGGCGCGTCTGGGCCTGCGCGATGCCTCGCTGACCGCGCCGATCGACGGCATCGTCGCTGCGCGCGAGGTGCTGCCGGGCGAGAAGGTCAGCCCGGAGCAGGCGGTGCTGACCATCGTCGATCTGCGCACGCTGGAGCTGGCCGCGCGCGTCGGCACGCACGAGGTGTCCCGGTTGTCGCCCGGCCTGCCGGTGGAGGTCCGGGTAGAGGGTCTGGACCAGGCGGTGACGGGGCGCCTCGCGCGCATCGCGCCGGCGGCGGAGCCGGGCACCCGTGCCATCGGCGTGACGATCGCGCTCGCGAACCCCGACGAGCGCATGCGCGCCGGCCAGTTCGCGCTGGCCAGCGTGACGCTGGAGGATCCGACGTCGCGACTGACGCTGCCGTCGGGCGCGCTGTCGAGCAGCGGCGGCGAGGACCATGTCTGGCTGATCGAGGACGGTGTGCTGGCGCGACGCGTGGTCACGGTCGGTCGGCGCGACGAGCGCAGCGGCCGCGTCGAGGTGCTGCAGGGCGTGACGCCGGAGAGCACGGTGCTCGCGGCACGGTTCGAGAATCTGCGCGAGGGCGCGAAGGCGCTCGTGGTCGCGGAGTCGGCGGCCGCCGTGGCCTCGACCCCGGCAGCGCCGCGCGCCAACTGACGGCCGCGGGAGGGCTCCCCCATGTGGATCACGCGCGTCTCGATCAACAACCCGGTCTTCGCCACCATGGTGATGGTGGCGCTGTGCGTGCTCGGGCTGTTCTCGTACCAGCGGCTGGGCGTCGAGCAGATGCCCGACATCGCCTTCCCCGGCGCCTTCGTCGAGGTACGTTACCCGGGCGCGTCGCCGGAGGCCATGGAGCGCGAGGTCGCACGCCCGATCGAGGAGGCGATCAACAGCATCGCCGGCGTGCGGCGCATCATGTCGCGCAGCCAGGAGGGGCGCACCGGCATCAGCGCCGAGTTCGGCCTCGACACCGACATGGACCGCGCGATGCAGGACCTGCGCGATCGTGTCTCGGCCGTCCAGGCAGGGCTGCCGCGGGACGTCGAGGCGCCGACGATCGCGCGCTTCAACAACGACAACAGCGAGCCGGTCGTCAACATGGCGCTGCTGTCGGCCACGCGCAGCCAGCGTGAGCTGTCGCTGCTGGCCGAGCAGCTGCTGGACAAGCGGTTGCAGCGCGTGGCCGGCGTCGCGCGGGTGGACATGAGCGGGCTGGCCGAGCGTGAGGTGCGCGTCGACCTCGACCCGGCGCGGCTGCGCGCCTACGGGGTGACGCCGGCGCAAATCGCCAGCGCGCTGGCGGCGGCGAACGCCGACCAGCCGGTGGGTGTCGTCAGCGATCGCCTGCAGGACGCGATCCTGCGCGTCGAGGGTCGCGTGCGCGACCCGCGCCAGTTCAGCGACGTCGTCGTCGCCCGCCACGGCAACCTGCCGCTGACGGTTGGCGACCTGGGCACGGTCGTCGAGCGCGAGCGCGAGCCCGACTCGGCCGCGCGCATCAACGGCCAGCGCGCGATCAACGTCGAGGTGCACAAGCAGCAGGACGCCAACATCGTCGAGGTCGGCGACGGCGTCAAGGAGGCGATGGACGAGGTCCGCAAGCGGCTGCCGCCGGACGTCGAGCTCGAGCTGATCTACGCCGCCAGCGACTGGGTGAAGGGCTCGCTGAAGGGGCTTCAGAACACGCTGATCGAGGGCGCGCTGCTGACCGTCGTGATCGTGTTCCTGTTCCTGCACAGCTGGCGCAGCACCGTGATCACCGGGCTGACGCTGCCGA
>CAZQPN010000026.1:0-13879 GCA_964595215.1 uncultured Rubrivivax sp.
AGCTCGGCCTTGCCCTTGCGGGTTCAGCCTTGCCTTTGCTTCGTGACGCACCATGCGGCGATGCTAACCGCGCCGGTGCGGCGCCTGGCGGGGGCTCCGTGCTCAGGTGGCGGGCAGCGTCAACCCCTCGGCGGCCACGACCTCGGCCAGCGCCTCCTCGAAGCGCGCGCGCGTCTGCGCCGCCAGCGCGTGCAGGCGACGGTGCAGCGCCTCGTCGGCCGGATCGGCGCCACAGCAATCGGCGCTGTAGCGCTCGAAGCCGGCGAGCTGGGCGACGATCTCCGCCACGTGACGCGGGCACTCGCACAGCACGGTGCTCGGCAGCTCGGCCAGGTGGACGAGCTCGGCGTCACTGAAGCGCCGGGGCACGATGGCCGGTGCTGCCGCTGGCTGGGCAGCGCGCGCCGCCACATCGAGGCGACGCAGGAGCGCGCGTGCCGAGACCGGCTCGCGCATCACGTGGATGCCGTTGGCGCGCAGCGCGCCGACGGCCGCGCCGGGGCCGAATCGGTACATCACCGTTGCGCCAGCGCCCCACTCTTGCGCCAAGGCGCGCAGCTGCTCGGCGAGCGCCGGCGTCAGGGCCGGTGCCTCGACCAGCAGGTGACAGGACCGGTCGTCCGCCGCCGGCCCGCCGGCCGCCGCCGCGGTGTGCAGATCCGGATGCACGACCAGCCCCTCGGTCCATCGCGACCCCGACAGGCGTGCCGCGACCGCCGACCCGACGGCGACGATTCGCAGCCCGCCCGCCGCGGGCGGGCGAGCGGCGCCGGCCACCGTGGTGACCAGCCCCTGCAGGGCCTCCAGCGGCATGCTGGCGATCGTGCCGATGGCGTGTCCCCGGCCCGTGAGAAGGCGCAGCAGCGCCAGCCGGCGCACGTCCGAGACCGAGTACAGGCGCTGGCCGGTGGCCGTCTTTGGCGCCGCCACGACGCCGTAGCGGCGCTCCCAGACGCGAAGCGTCGTGGCCGGCAGGCCGGCGAGGCGCGCTGCGGTGCCGCTGCGCAGTTGGGTGTCCGGGGGCAGATCGGGCAGCGGGAGGGGCAGGTCCATGGCCTCATTTTGCCAAGGATCTTGAAATGACACGGATGTGAATCGATATTCAGGGTCAATTTGTTGCTTGAGATCAGAAACTGCGTGACATGTCGGCGTTGGAAACTATCATGTGTCAACGCATACTAAGCAGTCACATAGAAAACCAAGCCTTCTCACGCCGATGTCCTCCGAGCTTGCCGCCAACCCCCGCGTGACCGTCTATTACGACGGCGCCTGCCCGGTGTGCGCACGCGAGATCGCGGTCTACCGCCGCCAGCGCGGTGCCGAGGCCTGCGCCTGGGTCGACGTCACGCGCTGCGGCGACGCCGACCTGGGGCCCGACCTGACCCGCGAAGCCGCCCTGGCGCGCCTGCACGTGCGCGACGCCGACGGTCGGCTGGTCAGCGGCGCACGCGGATTCGTCGCCCTGTGGCGCGCCCTGCCGGGCACGGCGTGGCTCGGTCGGCTGGCCGGGTTCGGCCCGCTGCCCTGGTTGCTGGAGGCGGGCTACCAGGGTTTTCTGACGGTGCGCAGGGCCTGGCGTCGGCCAACCCCGGTCGCACCGCCATGGCCGGCCCGGGTCCTCGCCGACCTGCGCAGCGACCACGCCGGCGAAACGGGCGCGGTGCGCATCTACGACGGCATCCTGGCGGTGACACGCGACCCGGCGCTGCGCGACTTTGCCATCCGTCACCGCGCCACCGAGCGGGCCCACCTCGCGCTCATCGAGACCCACCTGCCACGACGCTGGCACAGCCGGGCGCTGCCCTTGTGGCGCCTCGCCGGCTGGCTGACCGGGGCGCTGCCGGCGCTCGCCGGCCCGCGTGCCGTCTACGCGACCGTCGAGGCGGTCGAAACCTTCGTGAACTCCCACTACCTCGAACAGGTCCAACACCTCGGCCAGGGGGTAGATGACCCCGTGTGGCGGGGCCTGCGCGACGACCTCGAGCGTTGCCGGCTCGACGAACTGGCGCACCGCGACGAGGCCGCAGCGGCGGTCGCGCGGCCCGACGCCGACACCCGCGCGGCAAGCCACGCCGGTGCCACATCAGCCACATCGAGGTGTCCGGCGACTGTGCCGGCCGCTCACGGAACCCTGCTTCGCGGCTGGACCCGGCTCGTCGGCACCGGCTCTGCCGCCGCCGTCGCACTGGCCCGCCGCTTCTGAAACGCCCCCGGATCACGACTCACCCGCCCCGAAAGGACCGTCATGACACAACCCACCCGGCCCCTCTCGCCCCATGTCGCCGTCATCGGCGCCGGCCTGGCCGGTGCCAGTTGCGCTGCCGGCCTGCTGCGCCGCGGCTGTCGCGTCACGGTGTTCGACAAGTCACGCGGCGTCGGTGGCCGCATGGCGACGCGGCGCACGGTGCTGGCCGACGGCACGGCGCTGGTCTTCGACCACGGCGCGCCCCACGTGGCGCCGCGCGCACCGCGCTTCCGCGCGCTCTGGGCCGATGCCGTGGCCACCGGCGACGCCGCCGTCTGGCGCCCGCGCGTCTTCGCCGACGTGCCCGGGGTGTTCGACGGTGCGCTCTACATCGGTGAACCCGGCATGCCGGCCCTGGCGCGCCGGTTGCTGGACGGCGCCGACCTGCGGCTGTCGCATGCCGTGCAGGCGCTGCGGCACGGCGACGAGGGCTGGTGGCTGCATGCCGATGACGCCGGGCCGGCCGGTCCGTTCGACCAGGTCGTGCTGGCGATGCCGCCGCGGCAGGCCGCGGCGCTGCTCGCCGAACCGATGCCGGCCTGGGCCGAGGCCCTGGACAGGGTGCGCATGGAGGCCTGCTGGACGCTGATGGCCGCCAGCGACGACGTCGACTGGCCGTGGGACGCCGCCGAGCCCTCGCGCGGCCCGCTGGCCTGGGTCATGCGCAACGACCGCCGGCCCGGGCGCAGCGCGCCCGGCGGCTGGGCGACCTGGGT
This sequence comes from uncultured Rubrivivax sp., assembly GCA_964595215.1. GTDB lineage: Bacteria > Pseudomonadota > Gammaproteobacteria > Burkholderiales > Burkholderiaceae_C > Rubrivivax. The sequence goes on from CAZQPN010000026.1 coordinate 2,962, forward strand.
CGCGCACGCGACGGCATCGTGGAGCACGGCCCACCTCGAGGAGGACCCGGCCGACGTCGCGCAGGCCTTGCGCGCCGCATTGCAGAGCCTGTTGCCGCCGGCACGCAAGGGTGTGCCCGCCCTGCGCTGGCACCATGTCGCCGCGCACCGCTGGCGCTACGCGCTGCCGGCAGCGCCGACGTCGGCGCCTGCCGACGTGGCCGCCAGCATGCCAGCCCCGCGCGCGGCCGACGGCACGGACGACCGCTGCTGGTGGGACTCGCACGAGGGGATCGGGGTGTGTGGCGACTTCCTCGGCGGCGGCGCTGCCGAGGGCGCGTGGCGCTCGGGCGACGCGCTGGCCGAGCGGCTCGCCGCGTCGTCGGCCACACGGCCGGCGTCCCCTGCGCGTCGCGGCGGACGCGTCGCGCTGGCCTGAGCCCAGGCGCTCAGGCCGGGGTCGCCTCCAGCCCGAGCAGCCGCATCGCGTTGCCCTTCAGGATGCCGGGCTTGACCTTGTCCTTGAAGCCGGCCTCGTCGAAGTCCTTCATCCAGCGCTCCGGCGTGATGAGCGGGAAGTCGCTGCCAAACAGCATGCGGTCCTTCAGCAGCGTGTTGGCGTACTGCACCAGTTGGGGCGGGAAGTACTTCGGGCTCCAGCCCGACAGGTCGATCCAGACGTTGGGCTTGTGCAGCGCGAGCGACAGCGCCTCGTCCTGCCAGGGCCAGCTCGGGTGGGCGACGATGATCTGCATGTCGGGGAAGTCGATCGCGACGTCCTCGAGCAGCATTGGGTTGCTGTTCTGCAGCCGCAGGCCGCCACCGCAGCGCATGCCGCTGCCGATGCCGCTGTGGCCGCTGTGGAAGATCGCCGGCAGCTTGTGCTCGGCAATGACCTCGTACAGCGGCCAGGCCATGCGGTCGTAGGGCAGGAAGCCCTGCACCGTCGGGTGGAACTTGAAGCCCTTGACGCCGTGCGACTCGATCAGCCGGCGCGCCTCGCGCGCGCCCATCTTCCCCTTGTGCGGGTCGATGCTGCCGAACGCCAGCATCATGTCGGCGTTCTTCGCCGCCGCCTCGCAGATCTCCTCGTTCGGGATCCGTCGCCGGCCGAGCTGGGCCTCGCTGTCGACCGTGAACATCACGAGCCCGACCTTGATCTTGCGGTAGTACTCGATCGTCTCGTCGATCGTCGGCCGCCGGTTCGAGCCGAAGTACTTGTCGGCGGCGCGGTCATACTCCTCGCCGTAGTTGTCGAACGGGTTCCAGCACGACACCTCGGCGTGCGTGTGGATGTCGATGGCGATCAGGTCGTCGGTCTTCATGGCACTTGCTCCTTCCAGGCGAATACTTACATAATGTAAGTACTTTGTCGATGGAGACCGACCCCATGGCTGGCTCAGAACACCTGATCGAATCCACCCGTCACGGCGCCGTGCTGCACCTGGCTCTGAACCGGCCGGCCAAGCGCAATGCCGTCAATGATGCACTCGTGCTGGCGCTGGACCACGCCTTCTCGACCCTGCCGGCCGACGTGCGCGCCGTCGTGCTGACCGGCAACGGCGAGCAGTTCTGCGCCGGGCTGGACCTGTCGGAGCTGACCGATCGCAATGTCTACGAGGGCATCCTGCACTCGCGCATGTGGCACGCCGCACTCGACCGCATCCAGTTCGCGCCGGTGCCGGTGGTCGCGGTGCTGCACGGCGCGGTGGTCGGCGGCGGCCTGGAGATCGCCGCCAGCGCCCATGTGCGCGTGGCCGAGACGAGTGCCTTCTATGCCTTCCCCGAGGGCCAGCGCGGCATCTTCGTCGGCGGTGGCGGCTCGGTGCGCGTGCCGCGCCTGATCGGCACCGCTCGCGTCGCCGACATGATGCTGACCGGCCGCGTGCTGGACGCCGACGAGGGCCAGGCGCTCGGGCTGTCGACCTACCTCGTCGAGCCGGGCGCCGGCCTGGCCAAGGGGCTGGCGCTGGCCGGGAAGATCGCCGCCAACGCGCCGATGTCGAACTACGCCGTGATCCAGGCGCTGCCGCGCATCGGCGAGCTGTCGCCCGAGCAGGGCCTGTTCATGGAGTCGCTCGTGGCGGCGATCGCCCAGGGCGAGCCAGCCGCCAAGGAGCGGCTGCGCGCCTTCCTCGAGAAGCGCGCGGGCAAGGTGGAGAAGGGGCAATGAGCGCGGGTCCTGCGCGCGCCCGCGTCCGGGCGGCGCGCGTCGGCGGCTGCGTCGAGGCCCTTGTCGAGACGCACGCCGACGGCAGCCAGCGGCTGCGCTCGACCGAGCCGCTGCAGCCCTACCCGGCACGCCTGACGGACCGGCTGGCGCAGTTCGCCGCCGAGGCGCCGGACCGTGTCTTCGTGGCCCGGCGCGGCGCCGACGGTGCATGGGTCACGATCACCTACGCGCAGATGCTCGACCGCGTGCGGCGGGTGGGCCAGGCACTGGCCACGCGCGACCTGTCGGCCGAGCGGCCGATCGTCATCCTGTCGGGCAACGACCTCGAGCACCTGACGCTGAACCTGGCCGCGCAGTGGGTCGGTGTGCCCTTCGCGCCGGTGTCGCCGGCCTACTCGACGCTGTCGCAGGACTTCGGCAAGCTGCGCCACATCCTGGCCACGCTGACGCCGGGGCTGGTCTTTGCCAGCGACGGCATGCCCTACGCGCGCGCCGTCCACGCCTGCACCGGCACCGACGTCGAGCTGGTGCTCACGTGCGGCGAGGTCTCCGGCCGCACCCACACGCCGTTCGACGCCCTGCTGGCGACCGACCCCGGCGCCGAGGCCGCGGCGGCACACGCCGCCGTCGGCCCGGACACGATCGCCAAGTTCCTCTTCACCAGCGGCTCCACCAAGCAACCCAAGGCCGTCGTCAACACCCAGCGCATGTTGTGCGCCAACCTGCAGCAGATCCGCCAGACCTTCGCCTTCCTCGCCGACACACCGCCGGTGCTGGTCGACTGGCTGCCCTGGAACCACACCTTCGGCGGCAACCACAACATCGGCATCGCGCTGTACAACGGCGGCACGCTGTACATCGACGACGGCAAGCCGACGCCGAATGGCATGGCCGAGACACTGCGCAACCTGCGCGAGATCGCGCCGACGATCTACTTCAACGTGCCCAAGGGCTTCGAGGAGATCGCGCGCGCGATGGACCACGACGACGCGCTGCGCAAGACGCTGTTCTCGCGCGTGCAGTGCTTCATGTTCGCCGGCGCCGGCCTGAGCCAGGCGGTGTGGGACCACCTCGACCGCCACGGCGAGGCCACGGTCGGCGAGCGCGTCCCGGTCTTCACCGGCCTGGGGATGACCGAAACGGCGCCATCGTGCACCTTCGCCGTCGGCGACGACGTCGCGAGCGGCGACATCGGCCTGCCGGCGCCCGGCGTCGAGGTCAAGCTGGTGCCGAACGCCGAGGGCAGCGGCAAGACCGAGATCCGCTTCCGCGGTCCCAACGTGATGCCCGGCTACTGGCGCGCGCCGGCCGAGACGGCGGCCGCCTTCGACGACGAGGGCTTCTACCGCACCGGCGACGCGGTGACCTTCAAGGACCCCGCCAGCCCGGCCCGGGGCCTGCGCTTCGACGGCCGCATTGCCGAGGACTTCAAGCTCGCCACCGGCACCTTCGTCAGCGTCGGCCCGCTGCGCGCGCGCGTCATCCTGGCCGGCGACCCGCTGGTGCAGGACGTCGTCGTCGCCGGGCTGAACCGCGACGAGATCGGGCTGCTGGTGTTCCCGCGCATCGAGGACGCGCGGCGCCGCTTCTCGTTGCCGGCCGAGGCGTCGGCCGCCGAGGTGCTGGCGGCGCCGCCGGTGCGCGACTTCTTCCAGACCATGCTGGACCGCCTGTGGGCCGAGGGCACTGGCAGCGCGACGCGACCGGCCGCGGCGCTGATCCTCGCCGAGCCGCCGCACATCGACCGCGGCGAGGTCACCGACAAGGGCTCGATCAACCAGCGCGCGGTGCTGCTGCATCGTGCCGCCGAGGTCGAACGCCTTTACGCCGAGCCCCGGGATGCCGAAGTCCTCGCCCCGCGCCGCTGAGCGGCCCGCAACGCCGCCGCCGATCGTCGACGCGCTCGACGCGCGCGGCGTCGAGCACCTGCTCGGCTACCTGCTGGCGGTGGCCGAGGTGCCGACGCGGCGCGTCTTCCAGCGCGCCGTCGGCGAGCCCTTCGGGCTCCGGCCGGTCGAGTTCACGCTGCTGGTCCTGCTGCTCGACAACGGCGCGGCGAGCCCCAAGCAGATCGGCCCCGCGCTGCGCCTTCCACCGCCGCATGTCACGACGCTGCTCGACAGGCTGGCCGAGCGTGGCCTGCTCGAGCGTCGGCGCCACCCGGACGATGGGCGCGCCGTGCAGGTGGTGCTGACGTTAGCCGGCGACGCGCTCGCCCGGCAGGCCAAGTCCGCGGCCGCGACGATGGAGGACGCGATGCAAGCCGCGCTCACGCCGTCCGAGCGCATGCGCCTGCGGGCGCTGCTGCTCAAGCTGGCGCGCGCGGCCGCCGACTGAGCGAGGGGCGCAGCGCCACCTCCCCCAGGTCCCAGAACAGCCCCGCCATCAACTGCAGCGCCTCGCGTGCCACCGGGCGCAGCAGATGCTCGTCGGGCGCGTGCTGGCGGCAGCCGGGGTAGCTGTGCGGGATCCACACCGTCGGCAGGCCGAGGATGTCGGCGAAGACATCGTTCGGCAGCGAGCCGCCGAGGTTGGGCAGCAGCACCGGCGCGCGCCCGGTGCTGCGCTCGATCGACGCCAGCGTGAAGCGCACCCACGGGTCGTCGGGGTCCAGCCGCGTCGCGGCCATGGTCTCGCCCACCGCCACCTCGACGTCGCCGAAGCCATGTGCCGCCAGGTGCGTGCCGACCACGCCAGCCAGATCCGACACGTCGGTGCCGACGACGAAGCGCAGGTGCATCGCCGCCTGCGCGTGCGCCGGGATCGCGTTGACCGGATGGTCGGGGTTGCCGGTGCGCATGGCCAGCACCTCCAGCGTGTTCCAGCCGAAGACGCGCTCGGCCGGCGTCAGCCCGGGCTCGCCCCAGCCGGCGTCGATGGCCGGGTCGTCGGCGCCGCCGCCGACCTCGAGGCCGGACAGCGCGGTGCGCACGTTGTCGGGAATCGGCGGCGGGCGCAGCGCGTCGACGCGGATGCGCCCGTGTCCGTCGACCAGGCACGCGATCGCGTTGGCCAGCACCGTGCCCGGGTTGCGCAGCAGCCCGCCCCAGTTGCCCGAGTGGTGGGCGCCGTCGCGCAGCCGCAGCGAGAGGTCGAAGTTCACGACACCGCGCGAGCCGAGGAAGACCGTCGGCGCGTCGGCTCGCAGCCGCGGTCCGTCGCTGGCGACCAGCACGTCGGCCGCCAGCGCGTTGCGCTGCGCGGCGCAGAACGCGGCCAGGCCGGGCGAGCCGGTCTCCTCGCCGGTCTCGAACAGCCAGCTGGCGTTGAAGCCGAGGCGGCCGCCGCGCGCAGCGTGCACGCACGCCAGCTCCGCCAGGTTGATGCTGTGCTGGCCCTTGTTGTCGGCGGTGCCGCGGCCGTACCAGCGGTCGCCATCGGCCGCCAGCTGCCAGGGGCCCGCGCCGCGCGTCCACGCCGCGTCCTGGCCGCGCACGACGTCGCCGTGGCCGTACATCAGCACGGTCGGCAACGCAGGGTCTTCGATCCGTCGTGCGATCAGCAGCGGACCGGCGCCGGCCACCGGGTTGTCGTGCAGGCGGCCGTCGAAGCCGAGCGCGGCCAGCGCCGGCATCAGGGCATCGGCCAGGTAGGCGTGCAGCGCCGGGCCGGCGTCGGGCTCCTGGCTGGCGCTGCGGACCGCGACGCGGTGCGCCAGCGTGCGCTCGAAGCCGCCGTCGTCCAGGTGCGACGCGGCCGCCGCGAGCGCAGTGGCGCGCATCACGCCGGCTCGCCTTCGCTCCTGGCCAGCAGCGTGAAGTGCTCGACCACCGGCGGCGCGGCGAAGAACGGGCCGACGATGGCGCGCCACTGCGGGAACAGCGGTCCCTCGCGGAAGTGCACCGTGTGATCCTCCAGCGTGTCCCAGAAGATCATCAGCAGGTAGCGCTCCGGGCTCTCGACGCCCTTGTTGACCTTGAAGCCGCGAAAGCCCCGGGCCCGGGTGATGACCTCGGCGACGCCGCGCTGGATGGCGGCGTCGAAATCGGCCTGGCGGCCGGGCTGGATGCGGATGTCGGCGACTTCGAGGATCATGGTCGGGCTCCGGTGGGATGGATGGGTGCGCCGCGGCACGGTGGATCGATGGTAGGCGCGAACCGCGGCCGGCGGCGCGCCCGTTCGCGCGGCGGCGGACGCGCTCAGACGCCCAGATACTGGTGCAGCACGTCCGTCCGGCTGCGCAACGCGTCGCTCGTCCCGTGCCAGACGACGCGCCCCTTCTCGAGGATGACGTGGCGATCCGCCAGCCGCAGCAGCGGGCCGATGTGCTTGTCGATCACGATCATCGACAGCCCGGTGTCGCGCAGCCGCGCCAGCCCGCTCCAGATCTCGTTGCGGATCAGGGGTGCCAACCCCTCGGTCGCCTCGTCGAGGATCAGCAGCCTCGGGTTCGTCATCAGCGCGCGGCCGATGGCCAGCATCTGCTGCTCGCCGCCGGACAGGTTGGCGCCGAGGTTGCGCGCGCGCTCCTGCAGGCGCGGGAACATCGCGTAGACCTTGTCCAGCGTCCACGGGTGGGCGTGTCCGTGCCGGTTGCCGGCGGTGGCCACCAGGTTCTCCTGCACGCTGAGGTTGGGGAAGACCTGCCGCCCTTCGGGCACGAGGCCGAAGCCGGCGCGCGCGACGCGCCAGCTCGCCTGGCCGGCAAGGTCCTGTCCGTCCATGCGCACGCGGCCGGCCTTGGGCGTCAGCATGCCCATGACGGCCCTGACGGTCGTCGTCTTGCCCATGCCGTTGCGGCCGATCAGCGTCACGCACTCGCCGGCCTGCACCGTCAGGGAGACGCCGAACAGCACCTGGCTGCTGCCGTAGGCGGCCTCCAGGCCGTCGACCTCGAGCCGACCGCCGAGTCCCCGGGCACCGCTGCCTGCGCTCATCGCCCCTCCTGCTCGCCGAGGTAGGCCTCGCGCACCTCGGGGTCGTTGCGGATCGCCTCCGGCGTGCCGGTCGCCACCGGGTGGCCGTAGACGAGCACCGTGATGCGGTCGGCGAGCGCGAACACCGCGTCCATGTCGTGCTCGACGAGCAGGATGCTGTGCTCGCCCTTGAGCGAGCGCAGCAGGGTCACGACCTGCTCCGACTCGGCCTGGCTCATGCCGGCCATCGGCTCGTCGAGCAGCAGCAGCTCGGCGCCGGTGGCCAGCACCATCGCGATTTCGAGCTGTCGCCGCTCGCCGTGCGCCAGCGCCGACACCGGCATCGCGGCGCGGTCGGCCAGGCCGACGCGCTCCAGCGCCGCCATCGCCGGGTTCACGAGCGCCGGGTCGCGGTCGGCCGGGCGCCAGAAGCGAAAGCTGTGGCCGGCGTGCGCCTGCACCGCCAGCGCGGTGTTCTGCAGCACCGTGAAGTCGGAGAAAACCGACGTGATCTGGAACGAGCGCCCGAGCCCGGCTCGCGCGCGCACGAACGGCGGCTCGCGCGTCAGGTCGCGGCCGTCGAGCACGATGCGGCCCTCGTCGGGCAGGATGTCGCCGCCGAGCTGGTTGATCAGCGTCGTCTTGCCGGCGCCGTTCGGGCCGATGACGGCGTGCAGCTCGCCACGCTCGATCGTCAGCGAGAGGCGGTCGGTGGCCAGCAGGCCACCGAAGCGCTTGACGAGGCCGGTGACCTCGAGGTGGCTCATGGTTGACGCCCCTGTGCACTGGCCACCGCCGCCTGCGCCGACGCGGCCTCGCGGCGCGCCTCGCGCGCCACCAGCCAGCCGTACACACCCTGCTTGAGCACCAGCACGACGAGGATGATGAACAGCCCGATCAGCGCCAGCCAGTGCTGGTTGATCACGTCGTCCAGCCAGGGCACGCCGAGCTTGAGCGACGAGAACGCCTCCTCGACCAGCAGCAGCGCCGTGGCGCCGGCGACCGGGCCGACCAGCGTGCCCAGGCCCCCGAGCACCGTCATCACGATGAGCTCGCCAGAGACCGTCCACGCCATGTAGGACGGCGCGATGAAACGCGTCAGGTTGGCCATCAGCATGCCGGCCAGCACGCACACCAGCGCCGACAGCACGTAGGCGCTGAGCTTGTAGCGGAAGGTCGGGAAGCCGAGGGTGGCCATCCGGCGCTCGTTGCTCTTGCAGCCGCGCAGCACCATGCCGAAGCGCGCGTGGATCAGGCGTGCGAAGACGGCCAGCACGGCCAGCAGCACCGCGTAGGCCAGGTAGTAGAGCGCCGTGCTGTCGTCCAGGTCCAGGCCCGGGAACTGGCTGCGGCCGGCCAGCGGCAGGCCGTCGTCGCCGCCGTACTCGCGCAGGCTGACGGCCAGGAAGTACAGCATCTGGGCAAAGGCCAGCGTGATCATGATGAAGGCCATGCCGCTGGTGCGCAGGCAGATCGCGCCGACCGCCAGCGCCACCGCCGAACCGACGGCCAGCGCCGCGGCCAGCTGCAGCCAGCCGCTGTCGATGCCGTGGAAGGACAGGATACCGACGGCGTAGGCGCCGATGCCGATGTACATCGCGTGGCCGAAGCTGACCATGGCGCCGAAGCCGAGCACCAGGTTCAGGCCGACGGCGGCGATCGCGAACACCAGGATGCGCGTGAACAGCGTGACGAGGAAGGGTTCATCGGCGACATGCGCCCACAGGGGCACCAGCCCCAGGCCGATCAGCAGCAGCGCGGCGAAGAGGCGCGGCGGCGTCACGAGGCGGGCGGACGGCGCCGCCGCCGTGGCGGGCTCAGCCATGGCGCACCGGGAACAGCCCCTGCGGCCGCAGCGCCAGCACGGCGGCCATCAGCAGGTAGATCAGCATCGACGCGATCGCCGGGCCGGCGGCTTGGGCGATCGAGCGCTCGAGGATCTCCCGCAGCAGCGTGGGCAGGAAGGCGCGGCCGACGGTATCGACGATGCCGACGATGAGTGCGCCGTAGAAGGCGCCGCGGATCGACCCGATGCCGCCGGTGACGATGACGACCAGCGTCAGGATCAGGATCGGTTCGCCCATGCCCGACTGCACGGAGACGATGGGCCCGGCCATCAGGCCCGCCAGCCCGGCGAGCGCAGCGCCGAGCGCGAACACCGTCGTGTTCAGGCGTGTGATGTTCACGCCCAGCGCCGAGACCATCTCGGGGTTGGACGCGCCGGCTCGGATGAGCATGCCCACGCGCGTGCGATGGATGACCAGGTACAACGCGACACCCACCGCCAGCCCGACGGCGATGATCGCGAAGCGGTAGGACGGATAAGGCAGGCCGAACAGGTCTACCGTGCCGCGCAGCCACTCGGGCGCGTTCATGTAGACCGAGGCCGGGCCCCAGACGAAGCGCACGACCTCGTTGAAGAACAGGATCAGGCCGAAGGTCGCCAGCACCTGGTCGAGGTGGTCGCGCCGGTACAGCGTGGCCAGCACGAGCCGCTCGACGACGAGGCCGAGCAGCAGCGTGCCACCCACTGCGGCCACCGCCGCGGCGAGGAAGGAGCCGCCGAAGGCGTTGAAGGCGGCGGCCGCGAAGTAGGCCCCCATCATGTAGAGCGACCCGTGCGCCAGGTTGACGACGTTCATGATGCCGAACACCAGCGTCAGCCCGGAGGCGAGCAGGAACAGCAGCACGCCGAGCTGCAGCCCGTTGAGCAACTGGGTCAGGACGAGGCCGGTGGTCACGTTGGCGAGGGGTCGCGGAGGTGGCGGGCGGGCGTGTCCGGCGTCAGCGCAGCGCGGGGACGGGACGGCCGCGCCCGATGTCCGACGCCGCGACGGACGACAAAACGGGCCGGCGGCGCCGGCCCGTGCCCCGCCCGCCCGGCGGCGCCGACATCACATCTTGCAATCGGCCGCGTAGGCGTCGACGTGGTCCTTCAGCGGCGTGGCGATGGTCTTCAGGCTGACGCGGCCCTTGGCGTCCTTGGCGACCTCGAAGATGTGCTGATCCTGGATCGGGAACTGGTTGTTGCCGAACTTGAACTTGCCGCGCACGCTCTGGAAGTCGGCCGCCTTCAGCGCCGCGCGGAAGGCCGCCTTGTCGGCGACGTTGCCGTTCACCTTGGCGATCGCCGAGTCGAGCAGCAGCGCTGCGTCGTAGCTCTGGGCGGCGTACTGCGACGGGATGCGGTTGAACTTGGCTTCGAACTCGCTGACGAAGCGGCGGTTGGACGGGTTGTCGAAATCCGGGCCCCAGAAGGTGCCGGAGATGACGCCCAGCGCCGTCTCCTTCTGCGCCGGCAGGGTCGAGCCGTCGGTGGTCGAGCTCGACAGCAGCGGGATCCTGCCCAGCAGGCCGGCCTGCTGGTACTGGCGCACGAAGTTCACGCCCAGGCCGCCGGGGTAGAAGACGTAGACCGCGTCCGGGTTCTTCGCCGCCACCTGGGCCAGCTCGGCCGAGAAGTCGGGCTGGTTCAGCGGCGTGTAGATCTCGTCGATGATCTCGCCCTTGTACATGCGCTTGAAGCCGGCGACGAAGTCCTTGCCCGCCTGGTAGTTGGGCGCCATGCCGATGACGCGCTTGTAGCCCTTGTCGGTGGCGTACTTGCCGACCACCTCGGCCTGGTTGTCGTTCTGCCAGCTGGTGATGAACTGGAAGGGCGAGCAGCGTGCGCCGGCGATCGGCGCCGGGCCGGCGTTGGAGCCGATCAGGAACACCTCCTTGCTCGTGATCGGGCCGTGCACCGCCATCATGATGTTGGAGAAGGTGATGCCGGTGATGATGGGCACGTTCTCGCGCTCGATCAGCTTCTGCACGATCTGGGTTGCGACGTCGGGCTTGAGCTGGCTGTCCTCGCGCAGCACCTGCACCGGCACGCCGCCGAGCTTGCCGCCGTTGCGCTCGACGACCA
>CAZQPN010000027.1:0-13746 GCA_964595215.1 uncultured Rubrivivax sp.
GTCGGCGCGGTGCTGTTCACGGCGCAGGTCGAGGCGGGTGCCAACGTCGTCGTGTTCGGCCTCGGCGGCATCGGGCTGAACGTGATCCAGGGCGCGAAGTTGGTCGGCGCCGACAAGATCGTCGGCATCGACCTGAACCCGGGCCGCGAGGCAATGGCGCGCCGCTTCGGCATGACGCACTTCATCAACCCGAAGGAGGTCGACAACGTTGTCGACGCCATCGTCCAGCTGACCGACGGCGGCGCCGACTACAGCTTCGAGTGCATCGGCAACACGACCACGATGCGCCAGGCGCTGGAGTGCTGCCACAAGGGCTGGGGCCGCAGCATCATCATCGGCGTGGCCGAGGCGGGCGCGGAGATCGCGACCCGGCCGTTCCAGCTCGTCACCGGCCGCAAGTGGGAGGGCTCGGCTTTCGGCGGCGCGCGCGGGCGCACCGACGTGCCGAAGATCGTCGACTGGTACATGAATGGAAAGATCAAGATCGACGAGCTGATCACGCACCGCCTGAAGCTCGAGGACATCAACCAGGGCTTCGAGCTGATGAAGAAGGGCGAGTCGATCCGCTCCGTGGTGGTGTACTGAGATGTGGCGTCGCGCCTGCGCCGCCCGCGGCAGGAGTTGAGATGGAATTGCTTGCCCAGCACGCCTGCTTCGGCGGCGAACAGCGCTTCCACAGCCACGAGTCGACGGCCATCGGTCTGCCGATGCGATTCGCGGTCTACGTGCCGCCGGCGCCCAGCGGCGCGGCACTGGTCTGCCTGGCCGGCCTGACCTGCACCGAGGAGACCTTCGCCATCAAGGCCGGCGCGCAGCGCGTGGCGGCGGCGCTCGGCCTGACGCTGCTGATGCCCGACACCAGCCCGCGCGCCACCGGCATCGCGGGCGAGGCCGACGCGTGGGATTTCGGCATCGGCGCCGGCTTCTACCTCGACGCCACCCAGCAGCCCTGGGCGCGCCACTTCAAAATGGAGAGCTGGCTGATGCGCGAGTGGCTGCCAACGATGGTCGACCGCCTCGGGCTGGACCCGGCGCGCATCGGCATCACCGGCCACTCGATGGGCGGGCACGGCGCGCTGGTGCTGGCGCTGCGGCATCCGGGCGCGTTCCGCTCGCTGTCGGCGTTCGCGCCGATCGCCGCGCCGTCGCGCTGCCCGTGGGGCCACAAGGCCTTCTCGCGCTACCTGGGCGAGGACCGCGCGGCCTGGGCGGCGCACGACGCGAGCGCACTGATGGCCGAGAGCCGTTGTCCCTACCCGACGGGCATCCTGGTCGACCAGGGGTCGGCCGACAAGTTCCTGGAGGCGCAGCTGATGCCGGACGCGCTGGAAGTCGCCTGCGCCGCCGCCGCGCAGCCGCTGACACTGCGCCGGCACGCCAACTACGACCACGGCTACTTCTTCATCCAGACGTTCGTCGAGGACCACTTGAGGTGGCACGCCGAGCGGCTGCAGGAAATGCCGGCGCCGCGCTGACCCGGCCGCGCGGGTAGGTGATGACAGCAGCCCCAGGCGGGCCGTAGACTCGCCCGCGGTCGATGCCGACCTTGCGGGGGTGCGGCAACGATCCCGGGCCGCGTGCGGCCCATCGCGTTCGGTCCCCCGTTGACCCAGGATGGCGTGCGATGGCGGACAAGCTCGACAAGGACGACTGGACCGGCTTCGTCAAGAAGCACAAGCTGGAGCTGGACGACAAGGCGCTGGTCAAGGCGCTGGGCGCGCTCGACAAGGCCGGCCCGGACAAGCCCGACGTGTTCGCCGCGGCGCTGTCCGACGTCGCCGACGAGATCAAGAAGCAGGTCGCGTCGCTCGTCAAGCGCAAGAAGGAGCTCGGCGACAAGCCCTTCGGACTGGCCAAGGACAAGCTCTACGCGCTGCTGGACCTGGCCGAGATTGGCCACAAGCAGGCGCTGGAGGACGCCGCCGACGCCAAGCGCAAGGTCGCCAAGGCAAAGGGCGACGACAGCGACGAAGACGACGACGACAGCCCCGCGGCCCTGACCACCAAGATGGTCCCGCTGATCCGCCAGCTCAAGAAGGGCGAGCTGCGGCTGCCGGCGATGATCGGCAGCATCAGCAAGACCGCCGCCGTGCTGATCAGCAAGCGCAGCATCTCCAATGCCAAGCGCAAGCTGCTCAACGAGGCGCTGGACGCCGCCGGCGGCGTCAAGTACGCCAAGGGCGAGTGCTACTACGAGACCGGCACGCTGCACTTCGTGATGAGCGAAGGCAAGGTCGGCGGGCTGGCCAAGCGGGTGCGTGCGGCGCTGCTGAACCAGACCGGGCTGCGGCTGAAGGTCAAGCTGCGCGGCGAGGACGGCGAGGACAACGACGGCGAGGAGGAGGCCGAGGACGCGGCGACCGCCTCCGGCATGCCCGCCGCGCCGGGGGCGCAGGCTGCCGACACTACCGCCCGCCCTGCGCCGCCGGGCGGGCCGGCCAGCGCCGCGCAGACGGCGTACGCGCAGAGGCTTCGGCAGATCAAGGACCCGCTGGCGCAGGCGCTCAAGGCGCAGCACCCGGAGTCGACCAAGCTGCGCGCGCTGATGGGGTTTGCGAGCGAGAAGGCAGACGAGAAGAAGGACTATGCCGGCGCCACCAAGGCGCTGGAGTTGATCCAGCAACTGCTCGCGCCCAAGGCGCAGGTCGAGGCCGACGCTGCGACGACACCGGTCGAGCCTTCGGCGCCGCGCCAGCCGACCCGGCCGGCTGGCGCCTACGCACGCATGCGCCCCCGCATCCTGCCGCAGCTGGAAATGGCCCGGCAGAAGCGCCCGGACCTCGACAACACGATCAGCACGGGGCTCGACGAAGCGGACAGGTTGGGCGATGCCGGCGACGACGCGGCGGCAGTCGCGCGCCTGCAGTCGTTGATCGCGCAAGTGCAGTCCAGCCAGGGCGACGAACGGCGGGCCGTCGAGAAGCGCATGTCGGAGCTCTACGACAAGGCCACGCGCGTGCGCCTCGACCTCGTCAAGGACGATGATCCGGATGTGGTGCGCTCGGCGGTGCGCGACCTCGTCGCGGGCTGGAACTACGCCGCCGCGCAGACCAAGCTGACGTCGTTCGAGAAGGCGATCGACAAGGCCAAGCCGTTGGACTTCGAGGATCTGGACATCGTCCGGAAACGGCGCTCGGAGGCTTTCCGCAAGGAGAACGCCAAGGCGGCCCGCAACACGGAGCAAGCCTTGCTGGCCGCGCGGCGCGTGATCGACGATGACGGCAATCTGGTGCTGGACGGCGGGGCGCTGAAGGGGCTGCCGCTGGTCCGGACCGACGACCTGGCGTCGGTCGCCGACGAGATCCGTGCCACCGGGGACGGGTCGCTGCCGCAATCGGTGCACGCCCTCCAGATGCTCCAGCGACTGCAGAAGGACAAGGCGGCGCAGGAGGCCCTGAAGGGCGTGAAGGCGCCGAAGGACCCCGCCTCCGCGGCCACGCCCGACGAGAAGGCGTCGCTGGAGACGGCGCAGTCGCTGATCCGCAACGTGCTCGGCCTGGCCGACGACGCACCGATCGGAGACGCCGAAGCCAAGCGCGCGGCCATGGCGGCTCTGCTGTCGCAGGCGCGCCAGGGCGCCGTCGGCTCGTGCTTCGCGACGGCGTCGGCCGTGCGGCTGCAGCGCAACCGTCCGGAGCAGGTCCTCGGCGACATGAAGGAGATGTTCGCCACCGGCAGGCTCACGCGCGAGATCGAGCACCCGCCCGGCACCAAGCTGCGCATCGAGGTGCCGATCGCGCGCGACATGGTCGACCGTAAGCTCGACGTCAACCGCCAGGGCACCGACCTGCACCAGAGCCCGCAGATGGTCGCCGGGCTGGACGCGCTCGGCGTCCCGGACGGCGACCAGAAACAGGCGATCGAGGACGCGGCGCGGCGCCTGCGCGCCGAGCGCGCCCTGGACAAGGCGCTGGCCAAGGTGGCCCGCTTCCTGCCGGCCACGCACACGGCCGAGTCGCTGAAGTCGAGTGCACTCGCCCTGCTGGACGCGGACGCCGGCAAGACCATCGAAGCCGCGCTGTCCGAGGTGCTCGATGCCGTGGCGCTCTCCAGCGTGAACAAGCGCTCGAACCAGCGCAAGCGCACGGCGGTCGAGTGCGCCCAGGACTTCGACCAGCCCGACGGCAGTGACGACTTCACGCCGCAGGAACTGCTGAAGATGGTCGCGCGCCAGCGTTCGGGCGGTACGCCGCCCGCAGACCAGCTGGCGGCGGCCAAGGCCGCCTATGACACCAGCGCGGACAACACGCTGATGCGGGCCTGGGAGTACACGTTGGCCTCGATGGCCGAACAGCACCCGGGCACGGCCGAGGTTGCCACGACGATGTCGGGTGGGATCGGGCAGGCTGCGGCGGACGCGGCCAACGAAGTTGCGGACAGGGCCATCGCGGCCCAGGGCCTGGCAGGCGATGACGCCACCAATGAGCGCACCGTTGCCGGCGAAGTGTCCGCCGAGTTGTCGGACCGTTTGGAGCGCGAATTGAAGGTCCGATACGACCCTGAGGCGCTGAGCCGTTCGGGTGCTGCGGCCGCCGACGGCAGTTCGACCAAGGGCGGCTGGAGCCTGTACTTCCGCGGCAAGAAGATCGACGGGCAGGCCGCCTTCGAGGACGCGGTGAAGACCTTGCTGGGCGAGGTGAAGCAGCACTTCGATGCCAACACGCTGGGTTGGCCCCCGCAGTACGTCAGCCGGGCCAAGGCAGTGGCCGACAAGCTGAGGGAGCAGGCCGAGACCCAGGACTTCCGCGACCGTGCCGTCGCGGCCATGGCCAACGGGAACGATGATCAGAAGGACAAGTTCAGGCAGCCCTGGGTCATGGCGGACTCCGGTTGGGAATACACGGTGATGCAGTTGCAGGAGAACCAGGCCGCCGAACCCCCGTCCGTCAACGTCGGCGGCTACACCTACAAGCAGGGCGGCGCCGACAAGCCGGTGGAGGACGCCGAAGGCCTGACGCACTTCCTGCTCGACACGCTGTCGAAGGTGGCCGCGCGACTGCCCGACGGCGATGCGTCGAAGGACGCGGTCGTGCCGGTGGCCAACACCGCGCACGCCTTCTCGCTGCTGCCGGGCAGCACGTCCTTGCAGACGCTGCTCAAGCAGGGCAAGGATCCCGGGTCCGTCGTCGAGGAGTTCAAGGCGGTCGAGGGCGCCAAGAACGCCAAGCGCCGCCAGGCGCAGGTCCCGTTGAAGGACTTGGGCAGGGGCTTGGTCGCCGACATGGTCGCGGATGCCGTCTCGATCCTGCCGGCGGATGACCAGCCCGCCGCCATCGCCACGATCAGGGCTCGGCTCCTGGGGCTCGGTGTGGATGCGGTTTCTGCCGCTGACCTGAAGTCGCATCTCAGGGCCGCAGCCCATGAGGTGTTGAACGCCTACGGCCTGGACCCTGCGGAGCAGGATCAATGGGCCGACAAGGCCTCGAACAGTGCCGTCTCCCCGGCCCGGGTCCTGACCGGCATCGTGCCGGAGGAGGAGTACGGCCCTTTGGTCGATGCCGCGATGCGCAGGATGGGCGTGGCCGGCGAGACAAAGGAGAAGGTGCGCAAGCAGGTCCTGCAGCAGCTGAAGGGCAAGGACGCGGTGGTCAAGGACGAGCTCGCCCAGGAGACGCGCAAGGCGCTGCGCGCGCTGGGACTGGGCGGCCGGGATGACGACAGCGCGCAGGCGCGAAAGGCCTACGATGCGCTGGCGGATGCCACGCAGCGCGCCGCGGCGCTGAAGGCCGCGGGCAAGGACGTCGCATCGCCGGCGGCGACCTTCGACAGGCTCAAGGACGACGAGCGTGCGGCGCTGGTCGAGCATGGGGTGGCCATGCGCCTGGACGACAGACTCGCCAAGGACCTGATCGAGCCGCAGGGCATCGTCTTCGCCGACTCGAACTGGGGCGATGGCGACCACATGACGCAGTTCTCGATGGTCGTGAACCCGCTGTCGGATCCGCCCGCGATCGAGATGTGGCAGATGAACGAGGACGGCTCCGACCCGGCGCCGATGGGCGAGGACTGGATCAAGGGCAGCAACTGGCGCGTCTACGTCGACGCGGACACCTACGGCGGCGCGCTGGGCGCGCACGAGGTGACGACCCTGTCGGGCAAGCAGCCGTGGGAGAAGCTGCGCGCCGAACTGCGCGCCAAGCTCGACCAGTGCTATGCGGCGAACAAGGGCGACCTGGGCAAGATGCAGCGCATCCTCGACATCGCCGACGCGCGCTTCGCGGCGGGCGACCTCGAGGCGGCCGACAAGGCGATCCTCAAGCTGGCCGAGGAACTGGCGCCGCTGGACAAGCTGGCCGCCGCCGTGACCCAGGCGGTGAGGTCGCTCGAGCGCGTGTCGGCCGAGGTACGCAAGCAGGCGGCGATCGCGGACGCGAAGAAGGCCGCGGCAGTCGTCGACGGATTGATCGTGGCGTTGCGGTCCGGTGTGGCCACCCCGCAGGACCTGACGAAGCTGGTGGCCGAGCGGCACGACCTGCTGGACTACATCGACCGCGAGAGCCCCTTCGGCAGCGTCAACCTGGTGCAGACGCTGACCCTGGCCTGAGCGCCACTCGACACCAACGCCGACCACGTGGACCCCGCCGGCGGCGCCGCGACCGCGCACGGCAGCATCGAAGGACACCGAGACCATGGCTGACATACCGACCTTCATCAGCGGGTTGGCCGGCAAGACGCCGAAGCCACCGGCCAACGCCAAGGTGCTCGAGGGCTTCGGGGGCGCGGCGGCGATCGAACGCGCCATGGGCCAGCGCCAGGGCGCGTCGCCCGACGCCGCCGCGCACAAGGCATTCGACAAGGCGCGCACGTTGTACATGCCGACGATCCGGGTCGCGCAACGCATCGCGGCCGAGGGCGCGAAGGACCTGGCCGCGAGGCTCGCCGACGTGGAGGAGGATGAAGCCTGGGACGACTGGAAAGCCGCCACCACGCATCTGGCCGAGGCCTACGACCTGGCGCGCGGCCTGATCGACGCACAGCACAAGGCCTACGCCGCCGCACGCGCCGCCGCGATGGACACGATCGGTGGCGCGCTGGGCATGCCGGAGATCGGGGGCGGGGCGGTGGCGTCCAGCCTGGCGGCGGCCGACGCGCTGGCGCGCGACGGGCGCTGGGACGAGGCGACGGCCCGGCTGAAGGCGACGACGTCGGACGCGGCGAAGGTGAATGCGCGGGCCCCGTTCGTGCGCGCCTGCCGGCGCCACCAGGACACGATCAAGGCCGCCTTCGCGATCACCCACAAGGGCATGGGCGCGATCTTCAAAGCCGAGTGGGAGGCCGCCCTGAAGACGGCCGAATCGGGTGCCTACGAGAGCGCCGCGCGCGCGGTCGAGGCCCTCTCCACCCGGGTCGACAAGGCCAAGGCCGACCCCGAACTCAGGAAGGCGCGCGACGCCGTGGCGCGCGCGCGCAATGACAACGTCGAGGCGATGCAACAGGCATTGGCGGCCCGAGAGACCGACGTGGCGGTGCTGCGCAAGCTGGTGCTCCGTGAGATCGGCGGCGGGCGCGAGCCGGCGCTCGCTGCCCAGGCCACTGCGCTTGGCGACGACCCCGGTGCCAAGGCGCGCGAGCCGCTGCGCGACGAAGCCAGCGCCGAGAAGCTGTTCATGCTGTCCGACTGGTTCGCGCTGAAGGGCATGCTGCACGAGGGCCAGCTGAGCCAGGAGCGCATGTGGGACTGCTGGCGCTATCGGCAGCAGTTCGTCACCAAGCTGATCGACGCGCTGCGCAAGAAGTATCCGACCCTCGTCGCCAAGACGTCGGGCAGCACCGACCTGGAGTCGGACATCGACATCACCTTCGCCTCGGCCGAGCCCGGCGACGACGTCAAGGCCGCGAGCCAGTTCAACGCCCTCGTCAAGGCGAAGTTCGGCAAGCCGCCGGGCCGTGTCTTCGACGTCAACATCTACCCACGCGACTACAACGCGATCGGCGAGTCGATCAACCCGGACTACAACGTCGACCCGATCGCCGACCGGGACATCGATCAGCCGACCGGCGCCATGCAGCGGCTCAGCCGTGTCGACCAGGACGTGGCCACGCTGCTCAAGCAGCGCCGCTTCCTCGACGACCAGTCGTTCCAGGCGCAGATGGACAGCGTCATCGCCGGTGTGCCCGACGTCGCGATGCAGCGCCGGATCCGCAAGCAGTTCGAGGAGGGCGAGGACCTGTTCCTGTGGACCGCGTTCGAGAAGGTCGACCGCATCAAGGCTCGGCTGGTCGGCGCGAAGAAGGCGCTGCCGCCGCTGGCGCTCGAGTTCGAGGCATTGCACGACAAGGGCGGCAAGGGCGACGAGGCCTCGCTCGAGCGGGCACAGCGCCTGCTGCCGCGGGTGCTCGACGAGCTCGAGGAGGCGTTCGCGGCCGAAGTCATGGAGACCACGGACGAGATGTACCTCGAGAAGATGGCCAAGCTGCGCGAGGACCAGATGCGCATCGCGGCGCTCGACAACGTGACGGCCGGGCCCGATGCGCATCACCAGGGCAGCTGCGACGTCGCCCACCCGGGGGTCGAGCACGAAGTCTGGCGACAGGCCGAGGCAGAGCGCCTGAAGGCCAGCGTCAAGAAGGATCAGTTCATCAACATCGTGTTCGCCAACGAGGCCTACATGAGCCAGGGCGCGATCGAACACGTGGTCGCCGGCATCCAGGCCAAGGACGCGGCCAAGAAGGAGGCGGCACTGGCCAGGCTGACGCCGGCCACGCTGATGCAGTCGTGCAACGAGCAGCTGGCGGACTTTTTCAAGGACATGAAGGCCTCCGCGCAGGAGATCGCGGCCGAGACGGACTCCGCGAAGAAGCGGCGCGCCACCGGCGAGGCCTTCGTGCACGCATCCAAGTACCTGGTGCGCCTGCTGGACGCGGCGCAGATCCTGGCCGACAAGTTCGCCCGCTTCGATCCGCCGGTGACGCTGGAGTTCGGGTTGATGAAGGCCGCCGGCGTGAAGACGCCCAAGGAGCTGATGAACAGGCTGGAGGCCGTGCTGCTGGCACTGCGCAAGTCGTCCACCGTCCCGGCCGATGCGAAGGGCGAGGTGGGTGTCGACGAAGCCCGCGCGCTGTTCGGGGTCGACGAGATCGGCGCCTTCCGCAAGCTCATCGCCGACTTCGGTTCGGAGCTCAACCAGCAGGTGCGCCGTGCGCCCGCGTTCCAGGCCGAGATGGCCGTCGACCGGGCAACCGAGAGACGCTACTTCGGGGTGACCGAAATGCCTGAGGACTTGCGCGCCATCCTCGGGCCTGCGACCGCGATGGTGGCCGAGCCGATCGGCGACATGGCGCTGGAGGCGGCCATCGGCGAAGCCGAGGGCGAGCTCGAACTGGCGCAGGAGCTGCTGGACGCCGCCAAGGGCCCGGGCCGCCCGCCGCGGCATCTCGCCGACCGGATCGAGGACGCTCTGCTGCGCGCAGAGCCGGTGATGGCCGCGTTGACCGGCGCGGACGTCAAGGCCGCGCTGGCGAAGGAGGCGCGCATCGTCCGAGACGGCTCGCCCTTGCTCGCCGAACTGCTGGCCTACGACGACGACGCGCTGCACGAGGCTCACAAGGGTGATCTCGCCAAGGCCCGATCGGACCTGCACGCCCGGATCGAGCGCGCCCGGGAAATCGTCGCGGACCTCGAAGCCGAACTTCGGCAGGCCGTCGATTCACTCGATGAACGGCTGGCGGCCTTGCGGTCACGGGTCGCGCGGGCCGCCTGACGCGCATCCCGCGAAGGGTTGGGAGGTCTTCAGCCCCTGCAGTCCAGCGGCCCGGTCTGACCTGCCCTAGAACCCGCTCCCCGGCGTCGCCAGGTACGCCAGCTCCTCGGGCGTGCTCTGGCGCCCCAGCGCCGCATTGCGGTGCGGGAAGCGTCCGAAGCGGCGGATGACGTCGCGGTGGCGCTCGGCGTAGTCGAGCACGCTCGCAAAACCCTCGTGCGCCGCCGCCAGCTCGCCGACCAGGTCGACGCAGCGGTCCTGCAGCGACAGATCCTCCGCATGTTCGAGCGGCAGATAGGCGAACAGGCGCTCGAGCGGCGTCAGCGCCAGGGACGCCCCGACGTCGACCAGCGCCAGTGCCAGCGCGCGCGCCCGCGCATCGCCGGCGAAGGCGCGCGCCTCGCCGCGGAACAGGTTGCGCGGGAACTGGTCGAACACCAGGATCTCGGCAAGCCGGTCGGCCGGGTCCGCGCCCCAGGTGGGCGGTGCGTCGGCGGGGGTCGCCAGCATGCGCTCGACCAGTTCGCCGAATCGCTCGCGGATCTCCTGGTCGAAGGCCGGATCCTTGCGGAACCACTCGGCGCGAAACGCCTGCGACTGCCCGCGGTCGCCGAACCAGAACGCCCGCACCGCGGCCGGGCCGGGCAGCGCGCCCGCCGCGGCACCGGTCGCGGCCGTGCTCACTGCGACGCGCCCGAGCGGTAGGCGGTGAAGATGCGCGTCTGCAGGCGGCGGATGTCCTGCGGCACGGTGTCCGGCGCGGTCATCTTCTTCAGGTCGGCCGGCGGCGGGAAGACCGTGGGGTTGCTGGCCACCGCCTTGTCCACGAACGGCAGCGAGGCCTTGTTCGGGTTCGCGAAGTAGACCGCGTTGGTCAGCGACGCGTGCACCTCGGGGCGCAGGATGTAGTTGATGAACAGGTGCGCGTTGTTCGGATGCTTGGCGTCCTTCGGGATCGCCATGGTGTCGAAGAACAGCGTCGCGCCGGTGGGCGGGATCAGGGCCACGATGTCCTGCCCGGTCTTGCCCTCGATGGCGCGGTTGCGCGCGATGTTGATGTCGCCCGAGTAGCCCATCACCGCGCACAGCTGGCCAGTGGCGAGTTCGTCGATGTAGCCTGACGACGACAGCCGCGTCAGGTAGGGGCGCGCCGACAGCAGCACCTTGCGCGCTTCGTCGTAGTCCTTCGCGTCGCGGCTGTAGGGCGGCTTGCCGGCGTAGGCCATCGCCACCGGCAGCACCTCGGAGGCCGAGTCGAGCACGCTGATGCCGCAGCCCTTGAGCTTGCTGGCGTACTCGGGCTTGAAGATCAGGTCCCAGGGGTTGGCCGGCATCGGCATGCTGCCCAGCGCCGCCTTGACCTTGGCGGTGTTGATGCCCACCGTGACGTAGCCCCACAGCCAGGTCACCAGGTGCGCATTGCCCGGGTCGACCTTGGCCAGCTGCTCGAGCAGGTCCGGGTCGAGGTTCTTCCAGTTCGTCAGCTTGGCACGGTCCAGCTTCTGGAACAACCCGCCCTCGATCTGCATCTTGGCGAAGTGCGCGCTCGGCACGACGATGTCGTAGCCCGAGCGGCCGGCGACCAGCTTGGCGTGCAGGATCTCGTTGGTGTCGAAGTTGTCGTAGCGGACCCTGATCCCGGTTTCCTTCTCGAAGTCCTTGATCGTGTCCTCGCCGATGTACTCGGCCCAGTTGTAGATGTTGAGCACCTTGGGCTCGGCGGTCTGGGCCGGCGCGGTGGCACTGGCGAACGCCAGGCCGGCGGCCAGCAGGGAGGCGAGCAGGCGGAGCGGGGAACGCATGGCAAGGGTCCTCGTTCGGGGTTCAGGGGAGGGAGATGGGAGACACGTCAACGGTCGGACGGCCAGGCCGGACGACCCCACTTGGAGATTTTCGCGCCTCGGCGGTTCCGTGCCGGGCCGATGGGCTATGCCGAGCCCTGCGCCGCCGTGGTGACGGCGTCGGTGTGGCGTCGGCGCATCATGCCCCAACCCTCCATCGACAGGACCTGGGTGCCATCCTGCTTGAACACCTCCCAGCGCGACTGCACCAGCCCGACCTGTGGCTTGCTGGCCATCGGACGCGCCGCCAGCACCGTCATGCGCACGCGCAGCGTGTCGCCCGGGAACACCGGCGCCGTCCAGCGGATGCTGTCCAGCCCAGGCGAGCCCAGGCTGGCGGTGTCGTTCAGGTAGGCGTCGCACATCATGCGCATCGTCAGCGCGCAGGTCTGCCAGCCGCTGGCGCACAGGCCACCGAAGAGCGAGCCGCGGGCGGCCGCCTCGTCGAGGTGAAAGGGCTGCGGGTCGTAGTCGCGCGCGAAGGCGACGATGGCGTCCTTCGTGACCGTCGTGGCGCCGAACTCGCGCACCGAACCGACGGCGAAGTCCTCCCAGTACCAGCGGAAGCGGCGGGCGATGGCAGGGGCGTCGGCAGGGGCGTCAGCGGGCTTGTCGTCCATGGCGAGAGCATACCGACGAGGCAGGACACAATCGGCGTCGTCGTCACTCGAGCTGCCGCCGTGCCATGACCCTGCTGATCCTCGGACTCGTGCTCTTCCTGGGCGTGCACTCGGTGCGCATCGTCGGCGAAGGCTGGCGCACGGCGACGATCGCCCGCGTCGGCGAGGGGGCCTGGAAGGGCGTGGTCTCGCTGCTGTCGCTCGCCGGCCTGATGTTGATCGTCTGGGGCTATGGCGAGGCCCGCCAGGCGCCGCAGGTGCTCTGGGCCTCGCCGATCTGGGTGCGCCACCTGGCATCGCTGCTGACGCTGGTCGCGTTCGTGCTGCTGGCCGCGGCCTACGTCCCGGGCAACCACCTGAAGGCCCGGCTGCACCACCCGATGGTGCTGGCGGTCAAGGTCTGGGCGCTGTCGCACCTGATCGCCAACAACACGCTGGCCGACCTCGTGCTGTTCGGCGCCTTCCTGGTCTGGTCGGTGCTCGACTTCCGCGCCGCGCGCGCGCGCGATCGCGCCGCCGGCACCGTCTATCCGGGCGGGCACGCGGCGCGCACGGCCTTGACGGTGGTCATCGGTGTGGTCGCGTGGGCGGCGTTCGCGATGTGGGCGCACCGCGCGCTGTTCGGCGTGGCGCCGTTCGGCTGACGCAAGGCCTGGCGCGGGCGCGTCAACCGACGGTCGGCAGCCGCGCGATCAGCGCCTCGCCCTCGGCGCTGCCGCGGTTGACGGCGCGCGACACTGGCCAGGCCTGCATCGTCGACGGATCGGCCGGCACCAGCAGCGGCTCGATCGACTCGCGCTCGGTCACGTCGCGCGCCAGCCAGCGCGACCAGTCCTCGGGCGCCACCATCACCGGCATGCGGTCGTGTATCGGTGCCATCAGCGCGTTGGCGGTCGTCGTCAGCACACAGCAGGTGAGCACCCACTCCGACGATTCGTCCTGCCGCCAGGCCTCGAAGAGACCGGCCATCGCGAACGGCAGGTCACCACGCGGCGTCACGAGCCAGGGCTGCTTGCCTGTCGGCGTGGCCTGCCACTCGTAGAAGCCGGTGGCCGGCAGCAGGCAGCGCCGGCGCCGGATGGCCTGCCGGAACGACGGCTTGTCGAAGGCGCTCTCGGCACGCGCGTTGTTCAGCTTGTGGCCGAGCGACGGGTCCCTGGCCCAGTGCGGCAGCAGGCCCCAGCGCATCAGCTCGGCGACGCGCTCGCCGTCCTTGGTGTCGTGCACCACCGGCACCTCGGACTGCGGCGCGACGTTCCAGCGTCGCGGAAAGGCCGGCACGCGCACGACGCTGAAGCCCGACACCAGCATCTGCGGGTCGTAGGCCACGACATAACGTCCGCACATGGCACCGATGGTACGGGGCGGTGGCCGTCCCCCGCCCGGGTGGGCCGTCCGACGGGGGCCCCCGCGCTCCCGCCCGCCGGGCGATGGCCTCGGGCCTGGACGCGTCCGACCATGGCAGCCACTCGATCCCGGAGATCCCGCCATGGTCTGGTCCACGCTGATCCGTCTCGACGCGCTGTCCACCCTGTGCTTCGGCCCCCCCACACGGCCGCGGCGCCAGCCGCGCCCGGCGCGCGG
>CAZQPN010000028.1:0-13705 GCA_964595215.1 uncultured Rubrivivax sp.
GTAGCTCTTGTCGTCGCGGAACAGGATGTTGAACCGCGGGTTGAGCGTCTTGATTAGGTTGTTCTCGAGCAGAAGAGCCTCGGCCTCGCTGCGCACGACGGTGGTCTCCAGGCGCGCGATGCGGCCGACCATGCTGCCGATGCGGGTGCCGCCATGGTCCTTCTGGAAGTAGCTCGCGACGCGCTTCTTCAGGTTGCGCGCCTTGCCGACGTAGAGGACGGCGCCGGCGGCGTCGAAGTAGCGGTAGACCCCGGGCAGGCTGGGCAGCGCGGCGACTTCGGCCAGCAGCCGCTCGCGCCGCGCCGCCGCGGCGTCGCCCGCCCGGGACTCGGGGGTGACGGCCGGCGCGGACTCGGGCGCGGGCTGTGGCAGGGGCACGGGCGCGGCAGGGGTCCGGGACATTGCGACCGATTGTGCCGCTTCGATAATGCGCCCATGTCCGCGCTGCTGCACTGCGACCTGTTCTGCCGTGTCGTCGACAACCACGGCGACCTCGGCGTCGGCTGGCGGCTGGCCGCCGACCTCGGCGGACGCGGCCACACGGTGCGGCTGTGGGTCGACGACGCCCGCGCGCTGGCGTGGATGGCGCCCGACGGTGCACCTGGCGTCGAGGTGCTTCCGTTCGACGCCGCCGCGGCTGGCGCGTCGGGCCAGGCGCCGGGCGACGTCGTCGTCGAACTCTTCGGCTGCGATCCGCCGCCGGCCTTCGTCGCCCGCATGGCGGCGGCGACACTGGCCCCGCTGTGGATCAACCTCGAGTACCTGAGCGCCGAAGACTGGGTCGAGCGCGCGCACGGCCTGCCGTCGCCCCAGCCCGGCGGGCTGGTGAAGTGGTTCGTCTTTCCCGGCTTCACGCCGCGCACCGGCGGGCTGCTGCGCGAGCCGGGCACGGTGATGCCGACGGCGGCCGATGCGCCGCCCGCCCCGGCTGCCGCCAGCGTGTTCTGCTACGCCAACCCGGCCCTGCCGGCGCTGGCGCGCGACTGGCCGGGACCGCTGCGGCTGTGCCCCGGCCCGGCGCAGGCCGACCCGTCGCTGCGCGGCGAGCGCCTGCCCTGGCTGACGCAGTCGGGCTACGACCGACTGCTGCGCGACAGCGCGCTCAACTTCGTGCGCGGCGAGGACTCGCTTGTGCGCGCGATCTGGGCCGGCCGGCCCTTCGTATGGCAGATCTACCCGCAGCACGACGGTGTGCACCGGATCAAGCTCGACGCGCTCCTGGACCGCCTCCTCGACGGCGCCGACGTGCCATTCGCGACCGCGCTGCGCCGCCTGTGGCACGCGTGGAACGGCTTCGCGCCCTGGCCGGCCGCACCGCAGCGGGTGTGGCCCGACGCCGCGGCATGGCAGGCGAGCTGCCTGCGCTGGCGCGACGGCCTGCTCGCCCAACCCGACCTGACGACCCAGTTGCTGGATTTCGCCAGAGTCAAGCTGGAGGCAGCGGGGCACCGCTCAGGGTAAACTCGCAGGCTTTGCGCGGCCTGTTCGTGTCCGCGCTCCAGACTGGAACCGCGCCATGAAACTCGCTCAGGAAATCCGCGCCGGCAACGTGATCATGCAGGGCAAGGACCCGATGGTCGTGCTGAAGACCGAATACAGCCGCGGCGGCCGCGGCGCCGCCACCGTGCGCATGAAGATGAAGAACCTGCTCAATGGCGGCGGGTCCGAGGTCGTCTTCAAGGCCGACGACAAGATGGACCAGATCGTGCTGGACAAGAAGGAGTGCACCTACTCCTACTTCGCCGACCCGATGTACGCCTTCATGGACGCCGAGTACAACCAGTTCGAGGTCGAGGCCGAGAACATGGGCGACGCGATCAGCTACCTCGAGGACGCGATGCCGGTCGAGGTCGTGTTCTACGACGGCAAGGCGATCTCGGTCGAACTGCCCACCACTGTCGTGCGCGAGATCGAGACCGAGCCGGCCGTCAAGGGCGACACCTCGGGCAAGGTCATGAAGCCGGCCAAGATCGTCGGCACCGGCTTCGAGATCTCGGTGCCGCTGTTCGTCGAGAACGGCGACAAAATCGAGATCGACACCCGCACCCACGAGTACCGCAAGCGGGTCTGACCGCCATGACCGGCGGGCCGGTGTCCCTGCCGGCCTCCGCGCCGGGCCCGGTGCCGCCAGCGGCGCCCTCGCTCGCGCATGCGAGCACAGCTACACCGCCGCCTGCGCCGGTTTGCGCACACGCATTTGGCATGGCCTTCGACTTCGAAGCCGCCGTCGACGTTCCGTTCCGCATGCAGCCGGGCCTGCGCCGCCTGTCGCCCGGCGCGGCCCAGCTGACCCCCCTGGTCCCCGGCTCGCGCCACCAGCGCGAGAAGCTCGCGGTGCTGTCGGCCTTCCCGATGCTGGCGCTGCAACGTGCACCCGGCTTCGATCCGCTGCCGGCGCTGCAGGCGCTGGCCGCGCACGCGGCGGCCGAGCAGCCCACCGCCTGGGCCTGGGATGGCCGACGGGCCGAGGCGCGCGCGCTGGGCGTCGCGGTCGATCTCGACGACGTGGGCAACGGCACGGCACGGCAGCTCGTCGTCGGGCGCTTCGGCCTCGGCGACGAGGTCGCGCGCTGCCTGTACGCCCTGCCCGCCGACTGGCGGCTCGCCGGCCTGATGGCGCTTGCCTTCGCCGAGGACCTCGCGATCGTCGACGCCGCCGACGGCACCATCCCCTGGTTGGCAGTCGCGCTGCCGTCGCACTGGTCGCCGCCCGACAAGGTCGGCCTGCCGCTCGCCGCCGTGCACGCACCGGTGGCCGACAACGCGCTGGTCGTGGGCGCCACCGACGCGCTGTTGCGGCTGGCCGCCGGGCCCACACGCTGGGAGCGCTTCGTCTGGAACGTCACCGGCCACCCCCGCCTGCACGCCCATCCGCGCCACGTCGACCCGCGGCGCTGGCCAGCCGACATCGGCGCCACGCTGCCGGCCGGCGCCTGGTGGCGCACCGAGCGCCAGACCTTCGTGCCGCTGCCGGCGCACCGGCAGGCAGTGTTCACGATCGCGGTCGACGTGCAGCCGCTCGCGCAAGCCGTCGCGGCGCCCGCGCGGGCCGCCCGGCTGCACGACGCCGTGGCGTCGATGAGCGCGGCGGTGCTCGCCTACCGCGGGCTGACAGACGTGCGCGAGCCGCTGCTGGCGTGGCTGCGAACGATCGCGGACCGCCCGGGCCCCGGAGGCCGCTGATGGGCCTGACCCCGGCGACGATCACGATCGACGCCGACGGCCTGCCGGTCGCGCCGGCCTACGGCGACCGCTACCACCCGCGCCACGGCGCCGCACGACAGGCGCGCGACGTCTTCCTCGCCGGTAACGGCCTGCCCGGTCGCTGGGCCGGCCGTGCCGACTTCACGGTGCTTGAGAACGGCTTCGGCCTGGGCAACAACTTCCTGGCCACCTGGCAGGCCTGGCGCGACGACCCGGCGCGGCCCGGGCAGCTGCACTACGTCGCCATCGAGGGCCACCCGGCAGCGCGCGAGGACCTGCTGCGCTGCCATGCCGGCAGCCCCTGGCCGGCGCTGGCGGCCGCGCTGGTCGCCGCCTGGCCGCCGGCCGTCGGCGGGCTGCACCCGATCGAGCTCGACGATGGCGGCGTGCGCCTGCTGCTCGCGCTCGGTCCGGCCGACCGCCTCGTCCGCGAGCTCGACCTGCAGGCCGACGCGCTCTACCTCGACGGCTTCGCGCCCGACCGCAACCCGGCGATGTGGTCGCCGGCGCTGCTGCGCGCACTGGCGCGCCACTGCGCCCCCGACGCCACGGCAGCCACCTGGACGGTGGCGCGCGCGGTGCGCGACGGGATGACGGCGGCCGGCTTCCAGATCCACCGCGGCCCGGCGGTCGGCGACAAGCGCGAGACGCTGCGCGCGCGCCGTGTCGTCCGCCAGACGCCGCAGCCCGATGCGATGGACCCGGGGCCGACGGTGCGGCGCAGCGTCGGTCCACCGCCGCGTCGGCGGCCTTGGGCGCCAGACGAGCCCCGGTCCGCGCCCTCCGAGCAAGAGGTGGTCATCGTCGGCGCCGGGCTCGGTGGCGCCTGGGTCGCGCATGCGCTGGCGCACCAGGGCTGGTCGGTCACGGTGATCGACCGCCACGCCGAACCGGCGCAGGAGGCGTCCGGCAACCCGGCCGGCCTGTTCCACGCCACCGTCCACGCCGACGACGGCGCGCACGCCCGCCTGCACCGGGCTGCGGCACTGGTCGCCTGGCGCCGGCTCGCACCGTGGATCGCCGCCGGCCGCGTGCCGGGCCGCGCCGACGGGCTGCTGCGGCTGGCCGTGCCCGGCGAGACGCTCGCGGCGATGCAGGCCAGGCTCGCGCGGCACGGCCTGCCGGTCGAGATCGCCGAAGCGCTCGACGCCGACGCTGCCGCCCGGCGCACCGGCTGCCCCGTGGCCCGGCCGGGCTGGTGGTTCCCGCAGGGTGGCTGGGTCGACCCCGGCGCGCTGGTGCGCACGCTGCTGGCGACGCCGGGCGTGCGCTTCGTCGGTGGACATGCGATCGCGGCGATCGAGCGCCACGGCGGCCGCTGGCGCCTGATCGACGGCCATGGCAGCGTGTGCGCTGCGTCGCCGACATTGGTGCTGGCCGCCGGCGCCGAGGCCGCGCGGTTGTGGCCCGCAGCCGGGTGGCCGATGGGCCGGTCGCGCGGCCAGCTGAGCACCTGGTCCGCGGCGCCCGGCGTGCCGCGCCTGCACGTGCCGCTGGCCGGCGACGGCTACGCGCTGACCCTGCCCGACGGCCGCCTGCTGGCCGGCGCCAGTGCGGCCCCCGGCGACACGACGCCGGGCCTGCGCGACAGCGACCATGCATTCAACCGCGCGCGGCTGGCACGGCTGACCGGCTGGGCGGCGCCGCCGCCCGACGGTGGACGAGTCGGCTGGCGGGCCCAGGTGCCGGACCGGCTACCGATCGCCGGCCCGGTGCCGGCGGCAGGCGCCGCCGCGTCGGCACGACCGACGCAGGCGCGCTGGCAACCGCGCGAACACGGGCTGCACGTGCTGGCGGCGCTCGGGTCGCGCGGCCTGACCTGGGGGCCGCTGCTGGGCGAGGTCGTCGCCGCCTGGATCACCGGCACGCCGATGCCGGTCGAGGCACGTCTGCGCGATGCACTGGACCCGGCGCGGTGGATCGTGCGGCAGGCCCGGCGGGGCGCGCCGGACGGCGCGTTCGGCGGCCAGGACATGTGCCGGCGGACGGACGACGGGGCGTTCGCCGTCGGCGACTGACGGCAGTTGACGGCGGTTGTGACGGCGGCAGGCGGCGGCGGCGGATCAAGGCGGCGGTCGAGCCGCCCGCCATCACCGCGCTCGCTGGCCCGTGGCCGGGCGGGGAGGGCTGGAGGCGCCGGGCTGACCGCGACACGTGCGCGGCCCTGCCGCGCACGTCACGCGGGCGTGCCGGCCGGCGGGGTGGGCTGGCTGGCGGCCGACGGTTGCTCGTCGGGAGCGTCCGTGTCGTCCGCGCTGTTGACGACGACGTCGCCGGCCGGTGGCAGGGCCATTGCCGCCTCGTTCGGGGTCAACTCCTCCTCGCCTCCGCCGGCCGCCTTCTTGGCGGCCTTGTCTTCCTTCTTGCGCTTCTTGGCGAGTTCGCGTTGCCGCTTTTCGAACGAGTAGTTGGTTCTGGCCAAAACAAGATTCCTGGTGAATATGATTCGAGGATAGCTCAGTAGCGCAGGGTCCGCACCCCCGAGGGCGTGCCCAGCAGGCACACTGCCGCCCGGTGGCGCGCGAAGATGCCCACCGTCACGACGCCGGGCCACTGGTTGATCTCGGCCTCCAGCGCCGCCGGATCGGCGATGCGCAGGCCGCGCACGTCGAGCAGCGGATGCCCGTTGTCGGTCAGCACGCCGCTGCGCGGAACGGCCGTGCCGCCGATCGCCGCGAAGCGCCGCACCAGCTGCGGCAGCGCCATCGGGATCACCTCCACCGGCAGCGGGTAGGTGCCGAGCACCTCGACCTGCTTGGACACGTCGGCGATGCAGACGAAGCGCTCGGCGAGGTCGGCGACGATCTTCTCGCGCGTCAGCGCCGCGCCGCCACCCTTGATCATGCAGCCACGGCCGTCGATCTCGTCGGCACCGTCGATGTAGACCGGCAGCCGCTCGACCTGCTCGGCCTCGAACACCGGAATGCCGTGGGCCTGCAGACGCGCCGTGCTCGCAACGCTGCTGGACACGGCGCCGCGGATGCGGTCCTTGACCGTCGCCAGCGCGTCGATGAAGTGGTTGACGGTGGAGCCGGTGCCCACGCCCACCCACTCGCCTGCGACCACGTGGTCGAGCGCCGCACGGCCAACGAGGGCCTTCAGTTCGTCCTGTGTCATGGCGCCGGATTATCGGGCCCCGGACGCGCGGGCCTGCCGGCGCGCGACGCGAGACAATCGGCGCCATGGCCCTCGTTCCCTACGCCCTGACCCGCCCATTCCTGTTCGGCCTCGACCCCGAGCAGGCGCACGAGCTCACGCTTGGTGCCATCGCCACGCTGCAGAACACGCCGGCACAGTGCCTGTGGGCGCAGTCGCGCGTCGACGACCCGGTGACGGTGGCCGGCCTGCGCTTTCCGAACCGCATCGGGCTGGCCGCCGGGCTGGACAAGAACGGCCGCTGCATCGACGGCCTGGGCGCGATGGGTTTCGGCTTCATCGAGGTCGGCACCGTCACGCCCAAGGCGCAGCCGGGCAACCCCAAGCCGCGCATGTTCCGCCTGCCCGAGCGGCAGGCGCTGATCAACCGCCTGGGCTTCAACAACGAGGGGCTGGCGAGCTTCCTGGCCAACGTGCAGCGGGCGACGAGCTTCCGGCGCGCCGGCGGCATCCTCGGGCTGAACATCGGCAAGAACGCGGCCACGCCGATCGAACGCGCCACCGACGACTACCTGGAGGGACTGACCGCCGTCTACCCGCACGCCGACTACGTGACGGTCAACATCTCCAGCCCGAACACCAAGAACCTGCGCGAACTGCAGGGCGACGCAGCGCTCGACGCGCTGCTCGGCGCGCTGCAGGCGCGGCGCGAGGCGCTGGCCGCCGAGCATGGCCGGCGCGTACCGATGTTCCTGAAGATCGCGCCCGACCTCGACGCGGCGCAGGTCGGCGTCATCGCCGCGACGCTGCGCCGGCACGCCATCGACGGCGTGATCGCGACCAACACGACGATCGCGCGCGACGCCGTGCAGGGGCTGGCCCACGCCGACGAGGCCGGCGGGCTGTCGGGCGGGCCGGTGTTCGAACCGAGCAACCGCGTGATCCGGGCGCTGCGCGAGGCGCTCGGGCCCGGCTTCCCGATCATCGGCGTCGGCGGCGTGATGAGAGGCGCCGACGCCTGCGCCAAGCTCGCCGCCGGCGCCGACCTGGTGCAGGTCTACACCGGCCTCATCTACCAGGGCCCGCCGCTGGTGTCGTCGGCGGCGCGCGCGATGAAGTCGACCGCGGCGGCCACTCCGTCGCGCCCGACCGGCACGCCCAAGGACACCAGCGCCGCCTGAACGCCGCCGAGCGCGCCCAGCACCATCGGCGGGCTCAGGTCGCCGAGGTGGCCGATGCGAAAGGCGCGCCCGGCCAGCGGCCCCAGGCCGCCGGCGACCGCAACCTGGAAGCGCTCGCGCGCGACGCGGCGGATCGCGTCCGGGTCGACGCCGGGCGCGGTGCGGATCGCCGTCACCGAGACCGAACGCGCCACCGGCTCGGTACAGAAGAAGCCGAGCGCGCCCTCGCTGGCCCAGGCCTCGACCGCCGCGTGCACCGTGCCGGCCAGGCGCCGGTGGCGCGCGAACACCGCCTCCAGGCCCTCGTCGAACAGCAGCCCGAGCGCCGCCTCCAGCCCGTACATCAGCTGCAGCGGCGGCGTGCCGCAGAACTTGCGGTAGCTCTCGGCGCCGCGGCGGCGGCCCCAGTCCCAGTAGAAGCGGGGCGCCGGGTTGCGCGCCGACAGCGCCAGCGCCGCGGCGCCGACGGCGACGAAGCCCAGCCCCGGCGGCAGCATCAGCCCCTTCTGCGACGCGCCGAGGATGACGTCGATGCGCGCCGCGTCCATCGCCAGCGGCACCGCGGCGAGCGACGCCACCGCGTCGACGACGAGCAGCGCCGAGTGGCCGGCGGCGTCGATCGCCGCGCGCACCGCACCGATGTCGCTCGTGACGCCGCTGGCGGTGTCGGTGTGGACCATGAAGACGGCAGTAATGCGCGGCCCGCCGGCGGCGCCGAGGTCGGCGCGCAGCGCGTCCTCGACCGCCTGCGGATCGATCGGCCGCCCCTCGTCCCAGCGCGTTCGCACGACCGCGCGGCCGAGCGCCTCGCATTGCAGCGCCCAGGAGTCGCTGAAGTGGCCGGTGCCCGGCACCAGCGCGGCGGCGTCGGGCGCGAGCAGGTTCTCGATCACGACCTCCCACGCCCCGTGGCCGTTGGCGGCGTAGAAGACGACGTCCGACGCCGTCGACAGCAGCCGCTTCAGCCCCGCGTCGCAGGCGGCGATGCAGGCATCGACACGCGGGTCGGCGAGGTCCATCGACTGCCGGTGCATGGCCGCCAGCACCGCGTCGGGCAGATGGGTCGGGCCGGGCGAGTGCAGGAAGCGCTGGCCGGCGATGCGCGACGGCACGGCAGGGATGGCGGCGTTGACGGGGGCGGTGGGCGACGGCATCGCGCGATGGTACGGGTGCGGCGCACTATGCTCGCGGCCGATGGACATCGCCCGCATGCTGTTCTCCCAGGGTTTCGGGTCGCGCCGCGAGTGCGCGGCGCTGTGCCGCGCCGGCGCGGTGACGGTCGACGGCGCGTTGGTCGACGACCCGGGCGCCGACGTCGCCGTCGAGGGCCTGCGCTTTGCCGTCGACGGCGTCGAGTGGGCCTACCGGTCGACCGCGATCGTGATGCTGCACAAGCCGCTCGGTGTCGAGTGCTCGCAGGCGCCAACGCACCACGCGAGCGTGTTCGACCTGCTGCCGGCGCCGCTGGTGCGGCGCGGCGTGCAGCCGGTCGGCCGCCTCGACGCCGACACCAGCGGCCTGCTGCTGCTGACCGACGACGGCCGGCTGCTGCACCGCCTGACGTCGCCGAAGCACGGTGTGCCCAAGGTCTACGAGGTCACGGCCCGCCACCCGTTGACGCCGGCGATGCTCGGCGCGCTGCGCGACGGCGTCGTGCTGCGCGACGACCCGGCGCCGGTGCGCGCCGACAGCGTCGAGCCCACGGGGGAGCACACGCTGCGGCTGACGCTGACCGGCGGCCGCTACCACCAGGTGCGGCGCATGGTCGCGGCCGCGGGCAACCGCGTCGAGGCGCTGCACCGCAGCGGCTTCGGGCCGCTCGCGCTGCCGCCGGACCTGGCGCCGGGCCAGTGGCGCTGGGTCGAGCCCGACCTCTTCGGCGCCCGATAATCGCCGCATGATGATTCTGCGTGGCCTGCACGGCCCGGCGCCCGCCGGCCCGTGCGCCCTGACGATCGGCAGCTTCGACGGCGTGCACCGCGGTCACCAGGCGATGCTGGCGCTGCTCGTCAGCGAGGCGCGCCACCGTGGGCTGCCGGCCTGCGTGATGACCTTCGAGCCGCATCCGCGCGACTTCTTCCACGCGCAGCGCGGTGGCCCGCTGCCGCCGGCACGCATCGCCACCCAGCGCGACAAGCTGGCCGAGCTGGCGCGTTGCGGCATCGACCAGGTGGCGCTGCTGCGTTTCGACGCGCACCTGGCGTCGCTGTCGCCGCAGGCCTTCGTCGAGCGCGTCCTGTGCGGGCGCCTGCAGGCGCGCGTCGTG
Source organism: uncultured Rubrivivax sp. (assembly GCA_964595215.1). Lineage (GTDB taxonomy): Bacteria > Pseudomonadota > Gammaproteobacteria > Burkholderiales > Burkholderiaceae_C > Rubrivivax. The sequence continues at coordinate 9,748 of CAZQPN010000028.1, forward strand.
CTGGTCGGCGACGACTTCCGCTTCGGCGCGCGGCGCGCCGGCGACTACGCGCTGCTCGACGCCGAGGGCGCGCGGCGTGGCTTCGACGTCGCGCGCATGCAGAGCTACGAGGTGCACGGCCTGCGGGTGTCGAGCTCGGCCGTGCGCGAGGCGCTGGCCGGCGGCGACATGGCGCGCGCGGCCGAGATGCTGGGGCGGCCCTACGCCATCAGCGGCCGCGTGCGGCACGGCCGCAAGCTGGGGCGCGACCTGGGCTTTCGGACGCTCAACCTGGCCTTCGGCCATCCGCGCCCGGCGGCCATGGGCATCTTCGTCGCCCGCGTGCACGGGCTTGCGCCGCAACCGCTGCCGGCGGTAGCCAGCCTGGGCGTGCGGCCGGCGGTCGAGCAGGCCGGGCGCGTGCTGCTCGAGACCCACGTGCTCGACTGGCCGGCCGCGCTCGGCAGCGAGGGCGGCTACGGGCGGCTGATCACCGTCGAGCTGCCGCACAAGCTGCACGACGAGCGGCCGTATCCGTCGCTGCAGGCACTGCAGGACGGCATCGCGCAGGACGTGCGCGATGCCCGGGCCTGGTTCGTCGCCCACGGCTGAGCCCCGTCGCACCGACCCGCGCCCGCCGGCGTCGGCGCCCCGTCAGCTCGCGCCGGGACGCACTCAAGAACAGCGGGCGGATGCCGAAGAGCCGGTAGAGCCTTCGACCGATGCGATCCACCGTCCTCAGCCGCACCCGCCAGCGCCTGCATCGCCTGGTGCGTGGCGCACTGGCGAGACTGCCACGCGGCTGGCGCTTCGCACTGATGCGCCGGCTGGTGCAGTGCGATCCGACGCCCGACCCGTCGCTGGTGGTCAAGATCGCGGAGACGCGCGAGGAGCTCGAAGCCTGCTTCCGCCTCCTGCACGACGCCTACGTCGGCAGCGGCTTCATGCAACCGCACCCTTCCGGGCTGCGCGTGACGCCGTGGCACGCGCTGCCGACGACGACGACGATCTGCGCGGTCGTCGGTGGCGATGTGGTCGGCACGCTGTCGATGGTGCGCGAGGGCGTCTTCGGTCTGCCGCTGCAGTCGGCGTTCGACCTCTCCCGCGTCCGCGTGCTTCCAGGTCAGGTCGCGGAGATCTCGGCGCTGGCGGTGCGGCGCGATTACCGCCGCACTGGCGGCGCGGTGCTGTTCCCGCTGATGAAGTTCATGTACGAGTACTGCACGCGGTACTTCGACACGCGCCACCTGGTGATCGCGGTCAATCCGGACAAGATCGAGCTGTACGAGTCGGTGCTGCTGTTCGAGCGGCTCGACGCCCGGGTCGTCGAGTCCTACGCCTTTGCCAACGGCGCGGCCGCGGTCGGCGCGACGCTCGACCTGCAGCACGCGCCACTGGCCTATGAGCGTGTGTACGGCGGGCGCCGCCGGCGCAAGAACCTGCATCACTACTTCACCCGCCTGGCCCTGCCCCACCTGCAGCTGCCGCTGCGCCCCTACTTCACGACCAACGACCCGGTGATGACCCCGGCGCTGCTGGACGAGTTCTTCAACCACCGCACGCAGGCCTTCGCGGCACTCGACGAGCGCCGGCGCAGGCTGCTGCACGAGGTCTACGACGGTCCGGCCTATGCCGCGGTGCTGCCGCCGCAGCCGCCTGCGCCGGCATCGGCCGTTGCGCTGCGACGCCACCCGCGCCACTCGATCCGCTTCCCGGCGTGGCTGACGGTGCCGGGCCCGGGCGGCGTCCGGCGCACCGGGGTGCTGCGCGACATCTCCGCCGGCGGCTGTCAGTTCGAGGTCATCGGTCCCGGCTCGGCCAGTGCCCTGGCCGTCGGGCAGGACGGTGCCTTGCAGGTACAGCTCGGCGCCGGGCGCGTGGCCGAGGTGCGGGCGCGTATCGTGCGGGTCGTCGGACCGGGGGTCTGGGGCCTGGCGGTCGACACGCCGGATCCCGCATGGCGGACCTGCGTGGCCGCCCTTGCGCAGGGCATGACGTATCGCGACCTGGCGCCGACCGCCACGGCTGCGCCTGCCGGCGCGGCCCCGGCGCCGCAGCCCGCGCGCGAACCGGCCCCCGCCTGAGGCGCTGCACCAGCGCCGCGGCGGTCAGAGGCACCAGACCAGACCGCTGCCGACCGGCCAGCCGACAGGCCGCCCGTTCGGCAGCCTGCGGGAGTGCCCAGGGCCGGTCGCCAAAGGCGGCGCCGGTAGAATCGTCGCCATCGTGGACACGTGCACGCCTCTTCGCCTGCGGCCCGGCCGGGTTGAGCCGGGCCTGCACACGTCCACGCGCCGGCAGACCACGCGCGACCGAATTATCGGCAGGTGAGCCTGAACCCCGCTGAAGCGCCCTCCGCGGCGCCACCGGCACGCCCTGCCCTCGCTCCTGTCTGCCGCCGCGGCGGCCCCACACCATGACCTCCTCCGCTCCTGCCCGCGACTACCGTCAGACGCTGAATCTGCCCGACACGGCGTTTCCGATGCGTGGCGACCTGCCCAAGCGCGAGCCGGGCTGGGTCCAGCAGTGGACCGACAGCGGCCGCTACCAGCGCCTGCGCGACGCTCGCCGGGGCGCGCCGCTGTTCGTGCTGCACGATGGCCCACCGTACGCCAACGGCACGCTGCACATCGGTCACGCGGCCAACAAGATCCTGAAGGACATGATCGTCAAGGCGCGCCAGCTGGCCGGCTTCGACGCGCGCTACGTGCCGGGGTGGGACTGCCACGGCCTGCCGATCGAGAACCAGATCGAGAAGACCTTCGGCCGCAACCTGCCACGCGACGCGGTGCAGGCCCGCAGCCGCGCCTATGCCGGCGAGCAGATCGCCCAGCAGATGGCCGACTTCCAGCGCCTGGGCGTGCTCGGCCAGTGGGACCGCCCCTACCGCACGATGGACTACGGCAACGAGGCCGGCGAGATCCGCGTGCTGAAAAGGCTGTTCGAGCGCGGCTTCGTCTACCGCGGCGCCAAGCCGGTCTACTGGTGCTTCGACTGCGGCTCGTCGCTGGCGGAGTTCGAGATCGAGTACGCCGACAAGCGCTCGCCGACGGTCGACGTCGCTTTCCTCGCCGCCGAGCCCGGGGAACTCGCCGCTGCCTTCGGGCTGACGAAGCTGCCCAAAGAGGCCTTCGCCGTCATCTGGACGACGACGCCGTGGACCATCCCGTCCAACCAGGCGCTGAACCTGAACCCGCACCTGGACTACGCGCTGGTCGACACCGAGCGCGGCGTGCTGCTGGTGGCCGAGGCCCTGGTCGCGAAGTGCCTGGAGCGCTACGGGCTGCAGGGCATCGTGCTGGGCACCGCCAAGGGCGCCGCGCTCGACGGCCTGCGCTTCCACCACCCGCTGGCGCACGTCGACGCCGCCTACGCGCGCACCAGCCCGGTCTACCTGGCGGACTACGCGACCGCCGAGGACGGCACCGGCCTCGTGCACTCGGCACCGGCCTACGGTGTCGACGACTTCAACTCCTGCGTCGCACACGGGATGACGCATGACCAGATGCTGAACCCGGTGCAGGGCGACGGCGTCTACGACCCGGCGCTGGCCCTCTTCGGCGGCGTCGACATCTGGAAGGCGAACCCGAAGATCATCGACGCGCTGCGCGACGCCGGCCGCCTGATGGCCAGCGGTGTGCTCGAGCACAGCTACCCGCACTGCTGGCGCCACAAGTCGCCGGTGATCTACCGCGCCGCGGCGCAGTGGTTCGTCCGCATGGACGACGGCGAGGGTGCGTTCACCGTCGACAAGGCGCCCCAGACGCTGCGCCAGACCGCGCTGGCGGCAATCGACGCCGTGTCCTTCTACCCCGAGAACGGCCGCGCCCGGCTGCGCGACATGATCGCCAACCGGCCCGACTGGTGCATCAGCCGCCAGCGCAGCTGGGGCGTGCCGCTGCCCTTCTTCCTGCACAAGGTGACGGGCGAACTGCACCCCGAGACGCTGGCGCTGATGGACCGCGCCGCCGACCTGGTG
>CAZQPN010000029.1:0-13674 GCA_964595215.1 uncultured Rubrivivax sp.
CCCGCGCGCCGTGCGCGCCGGCGCACGCCGGCCGGGAAGCCGGCCAGCGGCTCGTCGTCGCCGCTGACCAGGACGACGTCGCCGCCCGGACCGCCGCCGGTGCGCTGCCGATGCGCCAGCGCCATCGCCAGCTCGACGCCGGCGGCACCGCCACCGACGACGACCGTGCGCAACGGCCGCGCCGCGGCACGCGCGCGCCAGCCCTCGAAGCGCTGCACGAAGGTCTCGATCGGCCGCACGAACAGGCCGTGCGCGCGCGCACCGGGCAGCGCGTCGCGGTCCATCACCGGGCCGGTGTCGAGCGACAGGGCGTCGTAGTCCATCGTCCTGCCACCGGCCAGCACGACGCGGCGCCGTGCCGCGTCGAGGCCGGTCACCGCGTCCTCGACGAAGTCGACACCGGCGGCGCGCGCCAGCGGCGCCAGCGGAATGACGCACTGGCCGACCTCGTAGTGACCGGCCACCAGCCCGGGCACCATGCCCGAGTACATCTGGCGTGCGTAGGGCGTGACGAGCGTGACGCGGGTGCCCGGCAGCGCACCCTGGGCGAGCGCGCGCAGCACGTGCACGTGGGCGTGGCCGCCACCGGCCAGCAGCAGGTGTTTGACCGTCATCGCGCGAGCGCCAGTTGATCGACGTAGGCCAGGCCGCGCGCGCCGGTGTTGTCGGCGTCGGCGCCGACGCCGATCGCGCGCAGCGGCGGCATCTCGCTCGCCTCGTCGCCGAAGGCGCGCAGGACGTCGGCGCGCAGGTCGCGCCGCTCGGCCAGCCACTGGCCGGGGGCGCTCTCGGGGCCGCGCAGCACGAACCAGCGCAGCCGCGGCGAGTGCGCGTTGCGCAGCACCGTGCCCGGCGCGAGCGTGGCGTCCCAGACGTAGCACAGCGTCGCCGCCGGCAGCTCCTGCCCGCTGAGCGAGCGCGCGAGCCGCATCGTCTGGCGCTCCCAGAACGGCAGCGCGTCCAGCGGCAGGTCGAACAGCGCGCAGACCTTGACCGCGGTGTCGTCGCCCGCCTTGGTCTGCAGGTCGGCGCCGGCGACCGGCTGCTCGACGCGCCAGCGCCACGACAGCATCGGCGCCGCCGCGGCCTGTGCGCCCTGTCCGCCGCCCGGATCCGGCAGCGGATGCACGAGGTTGCCGTAGGAGCCCTCGGCCGTCACGCGAAGCACGCGGCGCCCCTCGAGCTCGACGACGTCGAAGCGCGTCGCCGGCAAGGTCTGCTTGGGCAGCCCCTCGTAGCGCCAGGGCGCGGGCACGCTGGCGCCGGGGCCGGTCAGTGGCGCGACGGCGAACGGCACCTCGGCAGCGACGGCCGACAGGCCCAGGAGGAGCGCCGCCGCGGCCGCCGCCCGGGCACCGCGCCACGGCGCCACCGACGCCATGGGCGACGGGCGGCCGGGCCTGGCCTCACACAGTGCGCGGCCGCTCGTCATCGGACGACCGCGTTGAGCGACCAGTCGTAGTCCAGATGCGCCACCGGCAGCGCGCGCTCGCGCAGCCGCGCCTGCACCGCCGGGTCGTCGGACAGATCGGCCGCGTGCGTGGCGAAGACGTCCTCGACGCGCTTCCAGCCGCGGTGGCCCTGCTCGAAGTCCTCGCTGAACCACTTGAAGATCATGCTGACCTCGACCGTGCCGTCGCGCACGCGGTTGCGCGTGCGGTCGGCCATGAAGCGGCGCATGCCGTCGGCCAGCTGCGCCTCGAGCCTGGTCGCCGTGAAGGCCTCGTCTCGCAGCGCCGGGCAGCCGATCGACGCGCAGTTGACGGCGGCGTGGATGCGCGGCTCGGCGTAGCGCGGGCGCAGCTGCTCGTGCTCGATCCAGTCGAGGTGGCGCTTCGCCCCGAGCAGCGTGAAGAACTCGTTCTTCCATGGGCTGCGGAAGATCGACCCCAGGTCCTTGATCGACTTCAGGTCCGGGTACTTCGTCAGGATCAGCTCGACGGTGAAGGCGTTGTAGGCATTGACGAGGAAGGCCATCTGCTGCTCGCGCGTGAAACCGTCGAACTGGTCCTGCGTGACGCCGCTGAGCGACTTCAGCACGCCACCGAGCGCCGCCCGTTCGGCCTGGAAGCCGGCGTAGTCGACGCGGCTCTGCTTGCCGTCGGGCAGCCACCGCACGTGCTTCTTCAGCAGGCCGTCCCAGGACGCGTAGCCGTGGTCGAAGGACTTCGCGAGTGCGCCGGTGGACAGCAGGCTGCACAGGATCAAGGCAAGGAGGCGCTTCATTGTGGGAGTCCGGGAAGTTGTGCGTGCGGAGCGACCGCCTTCGGCGCGTTGCGGACATCGACCTTCCGCCTTGTGGCTGCATGCCGAGACCGAGCGGGCCGAGGACGGCGGGGACCCTTCCCCTCCATGTCCCCCGGGCCGCGCTGAGCGCGACCCTCCTCCTTTACTTCCGGGGAAGGATCCCCGCCGTCCTCGGCAAACCACCGCGGCGGTGTTCGACCGTCGAAGACAAAGGCCGCTGCAGGCCAAGGGCAGCGGGCACCCTCCCACGGAAGTAAAGGAGGAGCCAGTGGCCGAAGGCCGCTGGCGGGGGACATGGAGTGGGAGGGTGCCCGCTGCACTTGGCTCGCTCGATCTGCGAACGCCGGAAGGAGCCGACAACGGACCTTGGAGCATGTCCGCAACGGGCCGCGAGCCGCCATCCGGGACGAATTGAGCGATGTCCGCATGCGTAGAACTTCAGCCACGCCGCCAGGCATGGTACTTCTCCACCCACCGCAGCAGCCCATGCGGCTGGTGCGCGCGCTTCCACTCGCCGGCGGCGTACTTGTTGGCCTCGGCCAGCGTCGGGTAGGTGTGGATGGTGCCGAGGATCTTGTTCAGGCCCAGCCCATGCCGCATCGCCAGCACCCACTCGGCCAGCAGGTCGCCGGCGTGCACGCCGACGATGGTCACGCCCAGGATCTTGTCCTTGCCCGGTACGGTCAGCACCTTGACCCAGCCGTGCGCCGCGCTGTCGGCGATCGCGCGGTCGAGGTCGTCGATGCCGTAGCGCGTCACCTCGTAGGCCACGCCCTGTGCCTTGGCCTCCTGCTCGTTGAGTCCGACGCGCGCCACCTCGGGGTCGATGAAGGTCGTCCACGGGATCACCCGATAGTCGGCCTTGAACTTCTTGAAGGTGCCGAACAGGCCGTTGACCGCCGCGTACCAGGCCTGGTGCGACGCCGTGTGCGTGAACTGGAACGGCCCAGCGACGTCGCCGGCAGCGAGGATGTTGGGGTAGATCGTCTCCAGATACTCGTTGACCTGCACCGTGCGGTTCGTCGGGATGCCCAGCGTCTCCAGCCCGAAGCCCTCCAGCCGCGCGGAGCGGCCGACCGCGCACAGCAGCTGGTCGAAGGCGATGCGCTTCTCCTGCCCGCCGGACTCGACCACGATGACCTTGCCGCCATCGGCGTCGCGCTCGCAGCGCAGCGCCTTGTGGCCCGTCAGCACCGCCACACCGTCGGCCTCCAGCACCTTGCGCGCATAGGCCGAGACCTCCTCGTCCTCGCGCGCCATCACGCGCGGCAGCATTTCGACCTGCGTGACCTGGCTGCCCAGCCGCGCGAAGGCCTGCGCCAGCTCGCAGCCGATCGGCCCGCCGCCCAGCACCACCAGCCGCTTCGGCTGCTCGCGCAACTCCCACAGCGTGTCGCTCGTCAGGGTGCCGACCTCCTCCAGCCCCGGCAGCGGCGGCACGAAGGGCCGAGCGCCGGTGGCCACCACGATGCTGCGCGTCGACAGCAGCTGCTCGCCGCCGCTGGCGGTGGTGATCTTCACGTGCCAGGGGTCGACGATGGTCGCCGTGCCCTCGACGACGTCGACGCCCAGCTTGGTGTAGCGCTCGACCGAGTCGTGCGGCTCGATGTCCCTGATCACCTGCGCGATGCGGTCCATGACCTGAGCGAAGTCGAGCTCGACCTCGGCGCGCTGGATGCCGTAGTCGGCGCTGTGGCGGATCTGGCGCGCGAGCGTGGCGGTCTTGATCAGCGCCTTGCTCGGCACGCAGCCGTAGTTCAGGCAGTCGCCGCCCATCTTGTGCTTCTCGACCAGCGTCACCTTGGCCTTCACCGCCGCCGCGATGTAGGCGGTGACGAGCCCCGCCGCGCCGGCGCCGATGACGACCATGTTGCGGTCGAAGGTCTTCGGCTTGCGGTCCGCCCAGCGCGCGTAGACCTTGCGCGCCTTGACGACGTCGACGATCTTCTTGGCGATCAGCGGGAACAGCCCGAGCAGCACGAACGAGCCCACCAGACCGGGCGACAGGATGCCCTGCAGCGACTCGAGCTGTGCCAGCTGCGTGCCGGCGTTGACGTACACCAGCGTGCCGGCGAGCATGCCGAGCTGGCTGACCCAGTAGAAGGTGCGCGCCTTCATCGCCGTCAGCCCCATCAGCAGGTTGATGACGAAGAACGGGAACACCGGCACCAGGCGCAGCGTGAACAGGTAGAAGGCGCCCTCGCGCTGCACGCCCTTGTCGATCTCGGCCAGCCGCGCGCCGAAGCGCGACTTGACGCCGTCTCGCAGCACGTAGCGCGCCACCAGCATCGCCAGCGTGGCGCCGATGCTGGACGCGAAGGAGACGATCACGGTACCGACCGCGAGCCCGAAGATCGCGCCGGCCACCAGCGTCATGATCGCGGCGCCGGGCAGCGACAGCGCGGTGACGGCGACGTAGATCGCGAAGAAGGCGCCGATCACCTGGAGCGGCCGCTCGGCGTAGAGCGCGGCGAAGTCGGCCTGCGCGCCCTTGACGTAGTCCAGGCTGAGGAAGCGGCCGAGGTCGAGCGCGAAGTACGCGGCGACGAGCGCGACGACGGCGACGAGCAGGGCGATTTTCTTGGTGTTCACGGGCAGGTCCTGGCTGTGCGGCGTCAGTCGCTCGGCCACTCGGGGAGGTTACATGCGACCCGTCGCCGCTGCCGAACCCGGCGCGGTCGGCCCCCTCAGTCCAGCGCCCCGCCCCCGGCGCGCAGGTCGTCGGCGGTCGCCAGCGTCGCCCGCAGCGCCACCCGGGTGCCGGCGGCCACGGCGTCGGCGTCCAGGTCGCCGCCGACGTGCATGAAGCCGCCGCGCACCGGCGGCCGCCGCGCCAGCAGGTGCATCAGCCGGTAGAAGACCTGGTTGCAGACATAGGTGCCGGCGCTGTGCGACACCGCCGCCTCGTGCCCGGCCGCCTGCAGTGCGGCAACGACCGCCTTGACCGGCAGCCCGCTGAAGCGCGCCGCCGGACCGCCGGCGTGCACCGGCCGGTCGATCGGCTGGGCGCCGGCGTTGTCGGCGATGCGGGCGTCGATCAGGTTGATCGCGACGCGCTCGGGGTGGAAGCCCCGGCGCGACGCGGCCAGCCCGAGGCAAAGCACCGCGACCGGGCGGCTGGCGGCGATCGCGGCCTGCAATGCCCGTGGCGCGTCGGCAAACGTGCACGGCAGCACGACGCCATGCACGCGGTGGCCGTCCAGCCACTCGCCGTGCAGTGCGCGCGCAGCGTCGCCCGACGGGTTGGCGGTGTCGCCGCCGAAAGGCTCGAAGCCGGTCACGAGCAGATGGGCCATGGCGCAGTCTATCGGCCGGGCGCAACGTCACCGGTCGCCGTGACTCACAGGGCTTGCGCGCCGCATGGCCGCCACGACCTTCGCCGCCGGCGATGGCTGCACGGGGGGGGTTGCACCATCACCCGCCGCACGACCGCGCGCCGTGCAGACAACGCCAGCGACTGATAGGTCGTACCACCGGAATGCGTTGAGTGAGGTAGGGCCCTCCCGCCCTGCGTCATTCAACCACCCGAAGGATCTTCCATGGCCAAATTCCTCTGCCAGGTTCAATACTCCGCCGCCGCCTTCAAGGGCATGCTGACCAAGCCCACCGACCGCAACACGGCCGCCGCGGCCTTGTTCACCTCGATGGGGATCAAGGTGCCGGACTTCCACTACTCGGTGTCGCGCGGCGGCATCGTGTGCATCGTCGAGTGCACGATCGAACAGATGACCACCTTGGGCATGGTCATGAATGCCAGCGGCGGCTTCAGTTCGGTGGAGATGCTCGAACTGGTCTCGATGGAGCAGATGGGCCTGTCGGTGAAGAGCGCGGCCGAGATCGCCGGCAAGTACCAGACGCCCAACTGAACGCAAAGACGGCGGGCGGCCCGCGAAGGCGGCGCCTTCAGGGCGCCACGGTCAGTGCCTGCAGCCGCGCGCGCCAGGGCGATGCCTCGTCCTGGCGCTGCAGGCTGCGCTGCAGATCGGGCAACAGCAGCGCTTGTTGGGCCTGCCGGTGCCCGGCGCGCAGCACGGCCAGCAACTCGATGCCGACCGGCACCCCGCCCGGATGCGGCCGGCCGCGCCAGGCCAAGCCCTCACGCCAGGCCCGGCCCAGCCACTGTTCGGCTTCGACCGCTTGCCCGTGGCGCGCGGCCAGCCGCCCGCGCAAGGCCCAGGCCGCCTGGTGCAGCGCCGGGAATGCGTTCTCCGGCAGGTGGGCGTCGATGCGGTCCAGCAAGGCGGTGGCAGCCGCTGCGCGGCCCGATGCGAGGTGCAGTTCCACCTGCAGCAGCTCGCTGCGCAGCCGCTCGGCGTCGTGGCTGGGAAGCTGCTGCTGCACCGCCAGGGCCTGCGCCAGCAGCGGCGCCGCTTCGGCAGGCCTGTGCAACCAGACCAGGGTCTGCGCCAGGTCGCGCTGCCAGGCGGCCTGCGTGATGGGTGGCAGGCGTTGCGGTTGCGACGCCAGCGCCACCGCCCAGCCTTGTTCGGCCTCGTGCAGCCGGCCGGCGACCATGTGCACCCGGGCCAGATCGGCCTGCAGGTTTCTGGCACGCACGGTACGCAGATCGCGTGTGCGGGTTTCGATCCGCAGCGCGGCCAGAAGCTCCTCTTGTGCCTCGTCGAGCCGGCCCGCACCCAGCAGCACATAGGCCAGCTTGTGCCGGCCGATGCCCACATTGGCGTTGTCGCTGCCGTAGCGGGCCGCCCAACCGGCCACCGCCTCTCTTGCGCGCGCCTCGGCCTCGGTGTGGCGCTGCATGTCGCTGAGCAGCGTGCCGTATTCCTCCAGCGACCCGAGCGCGCCATCGTCCAGCGGCAGCGGGCTGGCGCGCAGCCGTAGCTGGAGCTGGCGCTCGGCCTCGTCCAGCCGACCTTGCAGCCGGTTCACGCGTGACAGGTTGTGGCGGGCGGCGTGGGTCTGCACGGCCTGGGCGCCTGAAATGCGGATGCGCATCTCCAGCGTACTTTCCAGCAGGGCCCGGGCTTCCTCCAGCTGGCGCATGTTGAGCAGCGCGATGCCCAGGCGGTTCTGCGCTTCGGCGATTTCGGGCAGGTTGCCGGGGTCATGCTGCAGCAGCAGGGCCAGACCGCGGCGCGCCGGTGCTTCTGCCTCGCTTTGGCGCAGGCTGTTGTTCAGGGCCAGGGCCAGGCGGCGCTGCGCCTCGGCCTCGGCCAGCGGCTGGTCCAGCTGCGCCGGGCCGTACAGATCGGCCACGACTCGGAACGCCTCCGCGGCCTCGGGCATCTGGCCGATGCGCTCGTACACGTCGCCCAGGATCATCTGCAGCCGCGCGCGCGTGTGCGGGTCGGCGGCCATTTGCTGCTGCAAGCGCTCGCGGCCCGCGGCGAGCGGAATCGACTTGGGGATCTCGGGCAGGCCCATCTTCTTCGGGTCGGCGCCGGTGAACAGCGACATCAGCAGGCGTGCCGTCTCGCGCGTGGTCTGCACCTCGTTCTCGGCGCGCTGGCGCTCGGCCAGGGCGATATCGCGCTCCTGGGCCAGTTGCCAGGTGAATGCAGCCGTGAGACCGACGACCGCCGTCAGGACCGTCGCCCAGGCCCAGCGCCGGCGCAGCAGCCTGGCCGTGCGGTAGGCCAGGCCGCCGGGCATGGCGGCCAAGGGGCGATGGGCCGACCAGTCCCGCAGGTCCCGCCGCAGCGCATCGACGCTGGCGTAGCGCTGGCCGGGGGTCTCGGCCGTCGCGCGGGCCATGACGGCGCGCAGTTCGTCGTGGCGCCGTTGCCGGCGCAGCACCGGTTGCAGCAGGGTCTGCAACAGGCGGCCCAGGCCGTAGACGTCGCTGGCCACGCTGGGCGGCTGCCCTGCCATCTGCTCCGGGCTGGCGTAGCCCGGCGTGAACGCAGCGCCGAGTTCATCCGCCTGCCCTTGCATCTGCGCGATGCCGAAGTCCAGCAGCTTGGCCTGGTCGTCGGCCGACACGCGTACGTTGTCGGGCTTGATGTCGCAGTGGATGACGAGCTGGCGATGCGCATGCTCCACTGCGGCGCAGACGGTGTCGAACAAGGCCAGCCGCTCGTTCAGGCCGAGCGCCTGCGTGTCGCAGTGGGCGTCGATGGACCGGCCCTCCACCAGCTCCATCACCAGGTAGGGCCGGCCGCGCGGCGTGGTCCCGCCATCGAGCAGCCGGGCGATGTGGGGGTGGTCCAGGTTGGCCAGGATCTGGCGCTCGCGCGTGAAGCGCGCCGCGGCGTCCGGGCCCGACCACCCGCGCAGCAGCTTCAGCGCGGCGCGCTGCGTGTAGTGGCCGTCGCTGCGCGCGGCCCCGAACACGCGGCCCATGCCGCCCTGGCCCAGCGGGCCCCGCAGCGTCCAGGCGCCCAGCACGTCGCCTTCTCGCAGTTCGTCTTCCAGCGACTGCGCGGCCTGTGCCAGCGGTGTCGAGAAGTGCGTCGGGCCGTCGGCATGCCCGAGCAGGGTCATGACTTCGGCGACGGTGGCCGCGTCGGCGCCCTGCGCCTGCAGCGCGGCGCGCTGGGCGACCGCGTCGGGCAGGTCGCACGTGGCCAAGAACAAGGCCTTGACGCGCAGATGTCGCGCTGACTCGTCCATCGGGGTACCTGCCTCAGACTTCCAGGTCACGCTGCAACTGGGTGCTCAGCCAGGCCCGAGCGAATTTCAGCTCGCGATCGATGGTGGGCACGGACAGTGCCAGCAGGGCCGCGATCTCGTCGCGCGCCAGGCCGCCGAAGTAGGTGAGTTGCAGCACCTCGAACGCGCGTGCATCCACCGTCTCCAGACGCGTGAGCAAGGCATCCAGCGTGAGCAGGTCGGCCGCATTCGACTCTTCGCCGACGTCGGCCAGCGTGTACGTCACACGCTGCCAATGCCCGCCGCGCTTGTCGGCCGCGCGCGCCCGCGCATGGTCGACCAGGATGGAGCGCATGGTCACGGCCACGGTGGCGAAGAAGTGCGACCGGTCGCGCCAATGCGGGGTGTGGCCCATCAACTTGAGCACCGCATCGTTGAGCAGGTCGCCGGCCGCCAGCGACGGCGTGTCGGCCCCGCGCAGCCGGGACAAGGCCATGCGCTGCAACTCGCCGTTGACCTGCCGCATCACCGAGCCGAAGGCATCCTGGTCACCCTGCTGCCAGGCCTGCAGCAGTTCGGTCAGGCGGGGGGCGGTGGGCGCGCTCATCGGCGGATGGTGTCACGAATGCACAGCGAGGTCGGCGCCTTGATGGCCAGTGCCGCTGGAATCCGTGTGGTGAGGCAGAGGCTCTGCCAGCAGGTCCTGCCCAGGACCATGGCGACGGCACCTCGTCCAGGTCGCGCCTCAAGCGACCGACGTCGGCCGCGCCAGCCAGTCGCGCGCCAGCACCTCGGCCGCGTCGAGGTGGCGCTCGGCCGCCGCCGACAGCGGCGCGCCGAGCTCGAACGACACGCCCTCGATGGCGAGCAGCCAGGCCGGTGGTGGCTCCGAGCCCTGCACGCGGCGGTAGACCTCGAGCACGGCCTGCGGCCGCAGCGCGTGGCTCCACAGCGGCGCGGCGTCGTCGGCCACGATGCGCTGCAGCGCGCAGCCGTCGACATGGCCCGGCCGCGCCGCGTCGACGAAGAGCACGGCGTCGCGATCGACGAGGTCGAGCGCGTGCTCGACCTGGAGCTGGAAGTCCGACAGCCACTCGACGCCGCCCGCCGCGTCCGCACCCGCCGCGCGCAGCCGGTCGATCAGCAGCGGCCCGAGCGCGTCGTCGCCGCGGCTGGCGTTGCCGACCGCGACGACCAGCCGGCGCGCACGCGCGCCGCGTGGTGACTCAGGGTTCGAGACGCTCGACGCGGCCATCGCCGTCGCGCCGCAGCGCGCCCAGCGGCCCGTCGGGGCCGACCACGTGCAGCTCTAGCGGCATGCTGCCCAGCGCGTGCGTGGCACAGCTCAGGCAGGGATCGTAGGCGCGGATCGCGACCTCGATGTGGTTCAGCAGGCCCTCGGTCGGCTCGTGGCCGTCGAGGTACTGCGCCGCGACCGCGCGCACCGACTCGTTCATCGCCTGGTTGTTGTGCGTCGTGCTGACGATCAGGTTGCAGTGGCGGATCAGGTCGTCGTCGCCGATCGTGTAGTCGTGGATCAGCGTGCCGCGCGGCGCCTCGATCACGCCGACGCCGCGCCGCGGCCCAGGCGGCTGCGGCGGCAGCGCGGCGGTCAGCGGGCCGTCGCCACCGAGCACGGCGTCGTCGGCCAGCAACTCGCCGATGACCTCCATCGCGTGCAGCATCTCGATCATGCGCGCGGCGTGGTAGGCCAGCGTGCCCTGCACCACGCCGCCGGCGACGAAGCGCTGGCGTGCCGCTTCGGCGCGCGGCGTCGGGATGCGGTCGCAGTTCTGCACCCGCGCCAGCGGCCCGACCCGGTACCAACCGGTGTCGGGGCCGAGCGCGCGCAGGTAGGGGAACTTCATGTAGCTCCAGGGCCGCGTCTCCTCCTCGATCAGGTCGAGGTAGCCCTGCACGTCGTGGCCGTCGACGGTGACGGCGCCGTCGGCGTCGCGCACGCGCAGCGCACCGTCGTAGAGCTCCATCGCGCCGTCGGGCGCGACGAGCGACATCCAGCCGGTGCGGATGAGGCCGAAGCCGTCGTACAGCGCCGGGTTCTGCGCGTGCAACCGGTGCACCAGCGCCACCGCCGCCTCGCACCAGTCGATCATCTGCGGCGCCTCGGCGCGCAGTGCGGCGCGCTCGTCGGCCGTCAGGTGGCGGTTCACGCCGCCAGGCACCGAGCCGGTGCCGTGCACGCGCTTGCCGGCGGTGACGCGGATCACCTCCTGCCCGTACTTGCGCAGCAGCACGCCCTGGCGCGCGACCTCCGGGTGCGCCGCGGCGACGCCGACGATGTTGCGCCGCGCGACCTCGCTGTCGAAGCCGAACAGCAGGTCGGGCGAGGCCAGGTGGAAGAAGTGCAGCGCGTGCGACTGCAGGATCTGGCCGTAGTGCATCAGCCGGCGCAGCACGGTGGCCGCGCGCGGCACGGCGCCGGCGACGCCGAGCGCGACGTCGATCGCCTTGCTGGCCGCCAGGTGGTGCGACACCGGGCAGATGCCGCACAGGCGCTGCACCATCACCGGCACCTCCCAGTAGGGCCGGCCGACGATGAAGGCCTCGAAGCCTCTGAACTCGACGATGTGCAGCCGCGCCTGCATCACGCGGTTGTGTTCGTCGAGCAGCAGCGTGACCTTGCCGTGGCCCTCGACGCGCGACACCGGGTCGATGGCGACGCGGCGCAGTCGCTCGGGCGTGGCGGCGGCGTTCGTGGTCTCAGTCATAGTGGATCATCCGCGGGGACAGCTCGGGCCGCCGCCCCTCGAGCAGGTCGGTCAGGAAGGCCCAGATCGCGTCCGCGCTCGGCGGGCAGCCGGGCAGGAAGTGGTCGATCTTCACCACCTCGTGGATCGGGTGCACGTGCGCCAGCGGCAACGGCAGCTCGGGGTCGTTCGGCACCGCACCGCCGGCGGCCAGGCCCGGTCGCGCCTGGTAGACATCGGTCAGGATGCGGCCGATGTCCATCGCGTTGCGCTGTGCCGGCAGCCCGCCGGTGATGGCGCAGGCGCCGACCGCGACCAGGATGCGGCAGTTCGACCGGAACTCACGCAGCACGTGCACGTTCTCGGCGTTGCACAGCCCGCCCTCGACGAGGCCGATGTCGCACGGCCCGCAGTGCTTGATGTCGGTCAGCGGGCTGCGGTCGAACTCGACCCGCTCGAGCAGCGGGAACAGCCTCTCGTCGATGTCCAGCAGCGACATGTGGCAGCCGAAGCAGCCGGCCAGCGACACCGTCGCGATGCGGACCTTGCGCGACGCGGCGGCGCCGGCCGATGCGGCAGGTTCGCTCATCGACTCTCTCCATGGCCACCGGCGCCACCGTCGGCGCTGTTCTCGAACGCGATCTGGCGGTCGAAGCGGCGCTCTCCGATCGGCACCACGAAGCCGCGCCGCTTGGGCAGGATCGCGCCGACCGGGCAGACATGGGCCGCGGCGTCGGTGGCAGCGAAGGCGCTGTCGCCCAGGCGACCGCTGTCGGAGTTGACGAGCAGGTGGGCACCGATGCCGTGGCCGCCGATCGCGAACACGTCCTTGCCGTCCTTCTCGTGGCTGGCGCGCACGCACAGCTTGCACAGGATGCAGCGGTTCAGGTCCAGCCACATCGTCGGGTGGCTGGCGTCGACCGGGCGGTGCGGGTAGAACTCCTCCCACTGCGGGCCGTGCATGCCCATCGCGTAGGCGGCCGCCTGCAGCTGGCAGCTGCCGCTCAACTCGCACGACGGGCAGAAGTGGTTGCCCTCGACGAACAGCATCTGCAGCAGCAGCCGGCGCCGGCCGTCGAGCTCCGCCGTGCGGTTCTCGACCACCTGGCCGGCGGCGGCACGCGTCGTGCACGCGGCGGCCTGGCGGCCGTCGACCTCGACCGTGCACAGCCGGCAGGCGCCGCTCGGCCCCAGTTCGGGGTGCCAGCACAGGTGGGGCACCGGATGGCCGGCGCGCTCGGCGGCGGCGATGATCGTGTCGCCCGGCTCGAAGGGCACGGTGCGGCCATCGAGCGTGAAGGTCGGCGGGTCGGCGATCATGGCGTGGCGGTCCTTTGCTCCGGTGTCGTGGCGTGCCGGCATCAGGCTCAGCCGTCGCGCGACAGGTGGGCCAGCGCGTCGTCGCGCCCGGTCACGCGGCGCGCCTCGGCGAGCTCGGCGTCAAGGTCGATCGCCGTCGTGAAGGCGCCCGCGCCCAGGCGCCGCTCGTAGGCCGGGCGGAAACGCTTCAGCGTGTCGCGCAGCGCGTTGGTGGCGGTCGCACCGAGCCCGCAGTGGGTGGTGCCGTGCAGCAGCGACTCCAGCTCGCGCAGCTCGTTCTCGTCGAACAGCGTCCCGTGGCCGGCGGCCAGCTTGTCCATCCGGCGCACGATCAGCTCGGTGCCGACGCGGCAGGGGGTGCAGAAGCCGCAGCTCTCGTGGGCGAAGAAGTGCGCGAAGCCGCGCGCCACCTCGAACATGTCGCGCGTGCTGTCGAAGACCATGAAGGCGCCGGCGGTCGGCACGTCCTCGAAGCCGATGCGGCGGCCGAACTCGTCGGCCGCGAGGCACACGCCCGACGGCCCGCCGACCTGCACGGCCTGCGGCGCCCGCCCGCCCTCGTAGGCGCCGCTGTCGCGCAGCAGCTGCTCGACGCTGCCTCCGAACGGCAGCTCGTAGAGGCCGGGTCGCGCGACGTCGCCGCTCACCGAGTGCAGCTTGGTGCCGGTGCTGGCCGGCGTGCCGATGGCGGCCCACCAGGTGCCGCCGCGAAGCGCGACATGGGCCGCGGCGGCATGCGTCTCGACGTTGTTGACGGCGGTCGGCTGGCCCAGGTAGCCGCTTTCCACCGGGTACGGTGGCCGGATGCGCGGGTTGCCGCGCTTGCCTTCGAGCGACTCGATCAGCG
>CAZQPN010000030.1:0-13628 GCA_964595215.1 uncultured Rubrivivax sp.
ACACCGTATTGGGACTTCATCAGTCGGTTGACGAAACGCCAGCCGATGGTTGTGTCGTAGACGGCGTTGCCGCGGCTGAAGGCGGACTCGGCCTTGGGCATCACGAACGGCGCGCGGCTCATGCTCTCGACGCCGCCGGCGATCATCAGCGACGCTTCGCCGGCCCGGATCGCGCGCGCCGCCGTGCCCACGGCGTCCAGGCCGGAGCCGCACAGGCGGTTGACGGTGGCGCCGGGCACCTCGACCGGCAGGCCGGCGAGCAGGCTGGCCATGTGCGCGACGTTGCGGTTGTCCTCGCCGGCCTGGTTGGCGCAGCCGAGGATGACGTCGGTCACGGCCTGCCAGTCCACGCCCGGGTGGCGGTCCATCAGCGCGCGCAACGGGATCGCGCCCAGATCGTCCGTGCGGACCGATGACAAGGCGCCGCCGTAGCGGCCGATCGGCGTGCGCACTGCGTCACAGATGAAAGCGTGTCGGGTCATCGCGGTGTCCTTTCAGGCGGGACTGTAAGCCCGCCCCGCCGGCGGCCGTTCAAGTCCGGCTGCCGGCGGCCGAAACAAGTGCCGTGAGGGCGTCCCGCCCGCCGCTTCGCCCCGTTGCCCACCCACACCACCATGGACCAGACGGTCTCCACGCAGGATCTCAAGGTCGGGATGTACATCCACCTCGGCCTGGGGTGGATGCAGCATCCCTTTCCGCTGTCGAGCTTTCGCATCAGCTCGGCCGACCAGATCGAGACCATCCGCGGCCTCGGGCTGGCGCAGGTGCGATGGGTGCCGGACAAGAGCGAACCGGCGCCGGACGCTGCGCCGCACGGTCAGGCGCCGGCATCGGCAGGCCCGCCCGCGTCCGAGCCGCTCGCCGCCGCGGATCCGGAGGCCGCCGAGCGCGAACGCCAGGCCCAGGCCCGTCGCGCGGCGCTGAGCGCACAACGCGCCGGCCAGCGGCTGCTCGAGCACCAGTACGCCGAAGCCTCGACCGCCCTGCGCAGCGCCTGCCGCAACGTCCTGGCGCAGCCGGCGCAGGCGCGCCAGGACATCGAGGCGCTGTCGCAGGCGCTGGTGGGCAAGCTGCTCGGCGACGGAGAGATGTGCATCCGGCTGCTCAGCGCGGCCGCCGGCGACCGCAGCACCGCTCACGGCATGAACGTGGCCGTCATCGCGCTGCTGCTCGGGCGGGCGTTCAAGCTCGGCGCGCCCGAGATGGTGGACCTCGGCGTCGGCGCGCTGCTGCACGACATGGGCAAGATGGAACTGCCCGACCGCGTGCGCCACCCCGACGAGGGCTTCACCGGCGCCGAGACGAGCCTCTACCGCGACCACGTCAAGCACGGGGTCGTCATCGGCAAGCGCATGGGACTGGCGCCCGGCGCGCTCGCCGTCATCGCGCAGCATCACGAGCACGCCGACGGCAGCGGCTTCCCGCTGCGGCTGTCGGACGAGCGCGTCTCGATGGGATCGCGCATCGTCGCGCTGGTCAACCGCTACGACAACCTGTGCAACCCGACCCTTCCCTCGCGGGCGCTGACGCCGCACGAGGCCCTCGCGTCGCTGTTCGCGACGAGCCGCCAGCGCTTCGACGCCAGCGTGCTCAATGCCTTCATCCACATGATGGGGGTCTACCCCGCCGGCTCGGTTGTCCAGCTGACCGACGACCGCTACGCGCTCGTCGTCGGCGTCAACTCGTCGCGCCCGCTCAAGCCGCGCGTGCTCGTGCACGACCCGCGCCTGCCGCGCGAGGAGGCCCTGGTCGTCGACCTCGAGCGGGCCGACGGCCTCGGCATCCGGCGCAGCCTGGCTGCCGCCAAGCTGCCGCCTGCGGCACACGAGGCTCTGGCGCCGCACCAGCGCGTGACCTACTTCTTCGAGCCTGTCGCAGGGCTGTCCGAGGAGACCTGCACGTGACCGCGGTCGCCGCCCCTGCGTCGGACGTGTCCGTGCGCTGGGCCGACCTCGTCCACGCGCTGCCGGATGCCGCCTGGCTCGTGGCGCTGCCGTCGATGCGGGTGCTGGCAATCAACGAGGCCGCCTGCGCCCTGCATGGCCGCGACGGCGCGGCGCTGGTCGGCGCGGCGGCCGAGCACCTGCTCGCCACGCCCGAGGACCAGTGCTACTGGGACCAGGCGCGCGCCGACGCAAGCGCCGGCCGGCCGGTCGAGACGCTGCTGTCCGAGACCCTCCTGAGCGGTGCCGACGGCCGCACCCGTCACGTGCGCCGCAGCGTGCGGCCGATCGGCGCCCCGGCGGCCGACGGCAGCCTGCTGTGCCTGGTCACCGTGATCGACCAGACCCAGGCCCACGAGGCCGACGCGCGCCACGCCGACACGCTGGCCGAGCTGCAGGCGACGCTGGAGGCGACCGCCGACGGCATCCTCGTGACCGGGCTGGACGGCACGATCCGCGGCTTCAACCGGCGCTTCGCCGAGCTGTGGGGCCTGCCGCCCCACTTGGTCGAAGGTCGGCGCGACGCGGCGGTGCACGACTGGCTGCGGCGCAGCGTGACCGACCCGCAGGCCTACGCGCGCCGCCTGCTGGCGCTGCAGGAGGCGACGCTGCTGGCGACGACCGACCGGCTGTCGCTGCACTCGGGCCAGGTGTTCGAGCGCGTCGCGCGGCCGCTGTGGAGCCGCGGCCGGCCGCTCGGCCGCGTCTACTCGTTCCGCGACCTGACGGCGCAGCTGCAGGCCGACGAACGCATCGACACGCTGGCGCGCAGCGATGCGCTGACCGGCCTGCCCAACCGCGGCCACATGGCCGCCCAGATCGAGCGCGCCGTGCAGACGAGGGCGCACGCCGACGATGCCTTCGCGCTGCTGATCGTCGACCTGGACCGCTTCAGCCGCATCAACGACAGCCTGGGCCTGGAGCTCGGCGACCGCGTGCTGCGCGAGGTCGCGCGCCGGCTGCACGACTGCACGCGCCAGGGCGACGACGTCGCCCGCCTGGGCGCCGACCAGTTCGCGATGCTGCTGCACCATGCGGACGCCGCCGCCGCCGAGGCCGCCGCGTCGCGCCTGCTCGACGCCGTGGCGCGGCCCTGGCAGGCCGACGGCGAGCCCTTCACGCTGACCTGCAGCGTGGGCATCGCACTGTGCCCGGCGCACGGCAGCCGTGCCGACGAGCTGCTGGCGCACGCCGAGTCGGCGATGCGGCGCGCCAAGCAGGCCGGCAGCAACGGGCTGCGCTTCCACCAGACGCGGGCCAGCACCGACCTGCGATCCCAGATCCAGCTCGACCACGCCATGCGCCAGGCGCTGGCCAGCGGGCGCTTCCGGCTGCACTACCAGCCGCAGGTCGCGCTCGCCGACGGCCGCATCGTCGGCGCCGAGGCGCTGATCCGGTGGCGCGACCCGTCGCTCGGCGAGGTCTCGCCGGGGCACTTCATCCGCGTCGCCGAAGACACCGGCTTCATCATCGCGATCGGCGACTGGGTGCTGTCGACCGCCGCCCGCCAGGCCGCGCAGTGGCACGGCGCCGGCCTCCACGTGCCGGTATCGGTCAACGTCTCGGCGCTGCAGTTCCGCCAGCCGCAGTTCCTCGACCGCGTCGGCGCCGTGCTGCGCGAGCACGGCCTGCCGCCGGCGCTGCTCGAGCTCGAGCTCACCGAGTCCATCCTGCTGCACGACGCCGACGACGCGCTGCAGCGCCTGCAGGCGCTGGCCGGGCTCGGCGTGCGGCTGTCGATCGACGACTTCGGCACCGGCTACTCCAGCCTGGCCTATCTGAAGCAGCTGCCGGTGGGGCGGCTGAAGGTGGACCGCAGCTTCGTCAGCGGCCTGCCGCACGACGCCCGCGACGCCGGCATCGTGCGCGCGACGGTGCAGATGGCGCAGGCCCTGGGCATGGACGTCGTCGCCGAGGGCGTGGAGACCGAGCCGCAGCGCCGGTTCCTGGCGGACGCCGGCTGCGAGGCCTTCCAGGGCTTCCTGTTCGCGCCGGCGCTCGATGCGCTGAGCTTCGCGCAGCGCATCGGCCTGGCGACGGCGGCGCCGGCCCCGCCAGCCACGGCAGCGGCGCGGCGGCCGACGAGCGCGGTCGTGCACCGGCTGGTGCGGCGCTGAGGGGCCGAGCGGGCCTGCCACCGGATCGGGCGAGCGCCGTGCAGTGAGCCGGTGGCCGCCCGCGACACCCTCTGCGGCCGGGTTGATCCCCGTCTTGCCGGCGGGCGCCGTTATTGCCTAAAGTCGGCGCCACCATGCTCGAAGCATTCGTTGCCGATCGCGTCCAGGGCCGGCTCGACGCGCTGGGCACGACATCGTCGTCGCTCCAGCTGCAGTTGCCGGGCGGCCGATGCCTGGGCCCGGCGGACGCCCCGGTGCGCCTCGTGCTGCACGAGCTGGCGCCTCTGGCGCACCTGGCCGCCGGGCAGATCGGGCGCCTGGCCGAGGACCACGTCGAGGGGCGGATCGACATCGAGGGCCCGATGCACGCCGTCATCGACGTCGCCGGCGCGCTGGTGCGGCAGGATCCGACCGCGCAGCGCGAGCTGGTCGCCCCGCTGGCCTGGTGGCGCGAGCTGCTGCTGCGCGGGCGCTCGCTGCGCCGCCACCGCACCGAGGCCGATGCACGCCAGATCCAGCACCACTACGACGTCTCCGACGCCTTCTACGCGCTGTGGCTGGACCCGCGGCGCATCTACTCCTGCGCCTACTTCCGCGACCCGTCGCTGGACCTGGCGGCGGCGCAGGAGGCCAAGCTCGAGCACATCTGCAAGAAGCTGCGCCTGCGGCCGGGCGAACGCTTCCTGGACATCGGCGCCGGCTGGGGCGGCCTGCTGCTGTGGGCGGCCGAGCACCACCGCGTGCAGGCCACCGGCATCACGCTGTCGAGGAACCAGCACGCGCACGTGAACCGGCTGATCGACGAGCGCGGGCTGCGCGGGCAGGTCGAGATGCACCTGCTCGACTACCGCCACCTGCCGGAGGACGAGCCGTTCGACAAGATCGCCTCGATCGGCATGTTCGAGCATGTCGGGCGTGCCAACCTGCCGCGCTACTTCGCCAAGGTCCACGCGCTGCTGCGCCCGGGCGGCCTGCTGCTGAACCACGGCATCACCGCCGGCGGCACGCGCAACGCCCAGCTCGGCGCCGGCATCGGCGAGTTCATCGACCGCTACATCTTCCCCGGCGGCGAGCTGCTGCACGTCTCGCACGTGCTGCGCGTGATGGCCGAGGCCGGCCTCGAGGGCCTGGACACCGAGAACCTGCGCCCGCACTACGCGCGCACGCTGTGGTGCTGGTCCGACGGCCTGGAGCGGCAGCTGGCCGCGGCGCGCGAGATCGCCGGCGAACGCACGGTGCGTGCCTACCGGCTGTACCTGGGCGGCAGCGCGATGGCCTTCGAGCGCGGCTGGATGGCGCTGCACCAGACGCTGGCGGCGCGGCCGAGCGGCGACATCACGGCCGGGGCGCTGCGGGGCGCACAATCGGACTATCCCTTCAACCGCGACTACATGGCGACATGATCTACAAGTTCCGCAGCCAAGCCACCGGCGACGTCATCATGCTCGGCCCGCACGGCGACCATTTCCTGAGCCTGCTCGGGCGCGAGCCGGCGCCCAAGGGCATCCTCGAGGTCGCCCACATGCCCGACGCGCTGCAGCGCATCGACGCCGCACTGCAGGCCGACGCGGCGACCCGCGACGAGGGCAGCCCCGAGGGCGACGAGCCCGCCGCGGCGGCCGACCCGGTGTCGCTGCGCCAGCGCCTGTGGCCGATGGTGGAGATGATCCGCGAGGCCCAGGCCGCCGGCCAGCCCATCGTCTGGGGCGTCTGAGGGCGCTGCGCCCCGACGCCGCGCCCCAGGGCCGCCCGCACGGGCCGCCCCGCGCCCGAACGTCCACCGAGAAAGACCTGGCATGGAACTGAGGAGCGACAGCTGGACGAGCGGGGACCCGATCCCCGAGCGTTACGCCGCCGGCCGCCTGCGGCCCGACGGCGGCGTGACCTTCTCCGAGAACCTCAACCCGCACCTGGCCTGGCGCGGGCTGCCGCCGGGCACGCAGTCGATGGTGCTGATCTGCCACGACTTCGACGTGCCGAGCGAGGCGACCGATGTCAACCAGCCGGGCCGTGAAGTGCCGGCCGACCTGGAGCGGGTCGACTTCTTCCACTGGGTGCTGATCGACCTGCCGCCGCGGCCGACCGTGATCGCCGAAGGCGAATTCAGCCGCGGCTTCACGCCGCGCGGCAAGGCCGGGCCGGACACGGCGCAGGGCGCACGCCAGGGGCTGAACGACTACACCGGCTGGTTCGCCGGCGACCCGGCGTTGGCGGGGCGCTACTTCGGCTACGACGGGCCGTTTCCGCCGTTCAACGACTCGCTGGTGCACCACTACGTCTTCACGCTCTACGCCGTCGACGTTCCGCGGCTGCCGCTGGAAGGCGAGTTCACCGGCCTGCAGGTGCGCCAGGCGCTGGCCGGCCACGTGCTGGGCGAGGCCACCTTCTCGGGCACCTACACTCTCAACCCGCGCCTGCGCACGCCGTGAGCGAGACGGGCAGCGACGCCCCCACGGCCACGCGCATCATCGCGATCCGCCACGCGCAGACCGACTGGAACGCGCAGTCGCGGCTGCAGGGCCACACTGACATCCCGCTCAATGCCGCGGGGCTGGCGCAGGCGGCACGCCTGCGCGACGCCCTGCAAGGCGAGGCCCTGGATGCCGTCTACGCCAGCGACTTGGCGCGGGCGCGCGACACGGCGCAGGCCGTGGCCGACGCCTCGCGGGCCCCGCTGCGGCTGGAGCCGGCACTGCGCGAGCGCGCCTTCGGCCGCTTCGAGGGCGTGACGCGCGACGAGATCGACCGCCTCTGGCCGGACGATGCCGTGCGCTGGCGACAGCGCGAGCCGGGCTACGCGCCGCCCGACGGCGGCGAGTCGTTGCTCGACTTCCACGCCCGCTGCATCGCCGCGGCGACCCGGCTGGCCGCCGCGCACCCGGGCGGCGCGATCGCACTGGTGGCGCACGGCGGCGTGCTCGACAGCCTGTACCGCGCCGCCGTCGGCGTGCCGCTGGACGCGCCGCGCAGCTGGATCCTGGCCAACGCCAGCATCAACCGGCTGCTGTTCAACGGGCGCGGGTTCGTGGTGGTGGGGTGGAATGACGATGGGCACCTGCGCGATGGCGCGTAACCGCCCATTGCCATACTTCACGTCCCTCCTTACCTGGAATGAGAAAGGCCCGGCGCCTCGTCAGAGGCCCGGGCCGCGTTCACGGAGAGCGCCGGGGCATCAGCGCGGGTTACGGATGCTCCAGTCGCGACGCAGCCGCTGCGGAGGCGCGCAGGCGTAGATGTTCGTGGCTCCGATCGACGACCGCATGGACGACGGGCTGCCCGCGCAATCCGGCGGGTTGATGCCGATGCCCACCGGCACGCGGCTGCACAGTTCCGGGTTGGTGTCGCAGTTGACCTCGCCGCTCGGCCCGGGAGGCGGTGCGATCAGCACCGTGCCGACCACCGCCGTCGGCGGCAGGCCGCCGCCGTCCAGCGGCACGACAGTGGCCGGGCCGCACAGCGCCGGGATGGCATAAGAATAGGCTTGCCCCAGTGTCCCCGAGCAGGAGTTGGGGCTCGGCGGCGTCGGGGAATTGGTGCCGAAGAAGGCAAAGCCGCTGGTGTACGTCACCGCGTTGACGACCTTTTCGCCGGTGTTCGGCAAAGTCAGGTAGCAGCCGTACTTGCTGGCGTCAATGGTGCTCAGGCCATCGGTCGTCATCGACTGCAACTGACCCAGATTCACCGCCGTGACCTGCCCCTTGTCGAGCACCGTGATGAAGCGGTTCTCAGTCGCCGTGGCCAGCGGCTTTTCGCGATCCCCAGTGCCGACCTGGATGGCATAGACGGTCGAGCCGCCGATGGAGGTCGGCGTCACTGCCGGGGCGTAGAACATCTTCTGCCCCGCACTGGTGGAGCCGCTGAAGTCGGCGATCTTGGTCATCACCCACTGGCTCGAATTGTCGGTGCCGTTGCTGGTGCCAGACTTGTTGCCGATGAACTCGAGGCGGTAGACATTGCCGCCGAGGTCGACGGCGTAGGCGCGGTCAGTCATGCGGTCGCCGTCTGTGTCGACCAACGCCACCGAGGCCGGAACCGGACGGTCCGTCCCGCTGAAGACCTCGATCGGGTCCCCGGTGTTCGCGTTCAGAACGACGACGCCTTTACCCATGCTGGACGCGCTGGGCGACAAGTCCTCGGCCGGGTCGTAGCCGGCGCCCATGATGATCACGGGGTCCTGGAAGCCGGCAATACGGGTCACGCGAGGCTCGGACCAGGTCTGGCCGAGGATGCCCAGCCCACTGGTGTTGTGGTCGACCTTCCACTTCAACGATGGCGTGGCAGGGTTCGACACATCGAACGCATAAACCGCTCGGCCCCCGCGACGCATCGTGGCGTACAGCCAGACCGTGCCGGTGCCGTCAAGGTTCTGATAGAAAGTCAGCGACCCGTCCATGCCGTACTGCTTACGCTCTGCCGTCGGGTAGGCTGTCATGTCGGTCGACGCGAACTTGACGGGTGGGTCGTTGTCACGCAGGCGCTTGATGCGCGGCAGGAACTCGCGCGGCATGAAGCTCCACAGCTCCTGGCCTCCGGTCCCGGTCTTGGCGCCGCGCACCGCGTGCAGCGTGCCCGCGTTGGTGCCGTAGTACACGACGACGCCGGTGCTGCCGCCATAGTTGACGACCGCCGGGCTGGAGTGGATGACGTCGCCGTGGATGCTGCCGCGTACCGTCACGCCGAGCGACGCTCCGGTAGTGGTGTTCGTCACCGTGCCCGGGCCCTGTTCGTCGCTCGGCGACTTGTTGTCTGTGCCCTTGGCCCAGGCAACCAAGGCATCGCGCGCTGCCGTGTCGATGCTGGACAGACCGAGGTCCGCCGGCTGAACGCTTGTCGAGGAAAGTACTTCCAAGGCCTCGCCGGACGTTGTGTACATCAGCCTACTGGCCTGGCTCGTCAGGAACTGCTCGCGCAGACGCTGCGAGGCGCCGCCTTTCTCGACGATCTGACCGTCTGGAGCATCCTTCCAGCCGCCGACGTTGACCTCGCCCTCCCAGTTCTTGTTCTTCCAGAAGTCGGCATATGGCGTCGCCGACGACCAGAACGAGCGCGCGCTCGGATCGATGAAGCCGGTAGTCGGGCTGATCGCAACGTTGCCAGCGGCGTCGACAAGGTCGACTCTCTGCGTCGCGGCGGTGTACTTGAACTGGTACTGCTTCAGGTTGCCCGCCCATCGGGGCGAGGTGTCTGGACGAAACATGCCCATGAACACCTGGTTCAGGAAGGTCCCCTGGGCATTGACGCTGACCGGCAGGCTGGCCGACGCGAACACGCTGTTGACGGCCGCGATCTGGTTGAAGATCGCGTTCAGCGACGAGGTCAGCTCGTTCACGTTGCTCGCACTGTAGAACTTGCCGCCGCCCTGGACCGCGATCTCCTTCACGTAGTTGAGGACCCGTTGCTCGGATGCATTGGGATTCGGCGCGGAGATTGCGATCGAGTAGGTAATGATGTTCTGGGCACCATCGCGGCCGCTCACGTCCTCGTTGAACAGGAAGCGCGCGGTCTCGTCGGCCCAGTTGTTCTGATCAGCCGTCGTGATGTAGCTGTTCGGGTAATTGATCTTCGTGCCGTTGCCGCCGGCGGCCACGATCAACGACTGGATGTCTGCCTCGGTCCCCTGAGGGGCACCGTTGGAGATCACAATGACGTAATTGCGCCCGCAGCTGCTCGTGGACGGGGAGACGTAGTAGCCGTCGGTGTCGAACGCGCCGGCATCCCACTTTTGGCGCGATGCGTTGGTCTGCGCTCTGCCGTAAAGGGGCAGCTTGCCCGCACCCGCCGCCGGGTCGCTCTTGTACCAGAGCCAGGCCTCCCACAGTGCGCGCGAGTAGTCCGCGTTCGAACCTTGATCGCCGACGCCATCGATCCAGGTGTTCTTGAGTGCTTCAACCAGTATTGCCTTGTTGGCGGAGTCGACCTCCAGGAAGCGCACGCGCGGGTAGGCGCCGTCCGCGTTCGGCGCATTCATGTACATCACGCCGACGCGAAACCTGGCCGATCCATCATCGTTTGTCGGTAGCGCCAGCATGGTGTTGACCAGCGCGCACTTCTGGATGGCAATCTTCTTGCCCTGCTCCAAGCCCGGGTTCGACTGCGTGGGTCCGGGCGTACCGTCGTCATAGGCCGTGCATGCATCGGCCGCACCGGCACTCCAGTTGGCCGAAGTGTCGAGCAGCAGCAGCACGTTCGGCAGATCCGCCACCTGCGGCGGGTTAGCGAACAGGTCGATGTCCTCGTAGCCGACCAGCGGCGACTGCTGGGCCGTTGCCGCGCCCGGCAGCGCGCAGCCCACAGTGACCCCCAGCAGGCCGACCATGCGGGCAAGGAACTGGACAGTCGTCGTCTGGCGTCGATGGATCATGGACTTCACCTCGGGATCAAACGGGCCACGGCCGGGATCGGCCGGACCGGTCAGTTGTTTCGATTGCAGCGGTCCTGCGACTCGCCGACCGAGTACGGCACGGCCACGCCCTGGTTGACCTCCACCGTCACGCCCGTGCGTGTGTCGGTCATCGCGCCGCGCACGTTCCAGTGGGTCTCCACGCAGTACGACAGGCCGGACACTTGCGGCGCGCTGCCGCCTTCGATCAGGCCCGCGCCCGATGGCCCGCTGCCGACCGGCGCCGCGCCGGATCCGGAGTCACATCGGATCCACGCCGTCGACGGCAGACCGGTGGCGGCGTCGCGCGGCAGCTCGACGTTGCGCAGCGTCCGGATGCTCGAGCAGCGGTCGGCCGGGGTGACGGTCACCGCGTAATCGTTATTGCCGTCGCCGTCCGTGTCGATGTTGCTCGTCGTCGGCACGACGGCCGAGGCGGCCTGGAAGGCCGGCGTGCTGATCGCGTCCTCAATCGCCGCCTGCGCTGCGGCAATGCCTTCCTGGCGCACCATCATGTTCTGCGCCAGGCGCAGGTTGGACGAACTCGATCGAACGGCCGAGACGCTGAACAGCGTGATCAACACCAGGAAGATCATCACCACGATCAGCGTGATGCCGCGCTGGCGGCGGGCGGTGGTCCTCGTCATGGCATCTCCCGGGGCCCGGCGACGTTGGGCATCTGGACCACGGTGGTGTACAGGCGCCGCTTGAAGGTGCGCTCCACACCGAACGCCGGCGTGTAGTCACCGAAGGGGCCCCGAGCGTAGGTCTTGTTGTCGTCGTAGCCCGGCGACGGAGTCGTCGAGCGCGAGATCAGCCACAGGCGCACCGCGATCACGTTCTGCCAGTCGGCAGCGGCACCGGTCGTCACGAAATCGTCGACGACGCCGTCGCCGTTGGTGTCGCGACCGAACTCGACCTGGAGGTCCTCGATGCCGTCGGCGATCACCCTCTCGACAACCTCATCGCCAACCAGTTCGCGCATGCGCAGCGTGGGCACACCGTCGCCGGGGCAGACGCCGCACGTGGAGATGTAGTAAAGGCGCGAGGTGTACTCGCGCACCGGGCTGAGCGCCACGCAGTCCGGCCCGCGCAGAGGGAAGTTCGTGGCGCCGGCGCCGGCGGCGAGCACGAAACGTGTCGCATCGTCGAGGCAGCCTGCGGGCTGCACATACTGCGTGTCAGCCACCGTGGCCGCAGGCGCGATCGGCTCTGGCCGCACGCGACGGACGACCAGGAAGCCGGTTCCGGCGCGGTGGTTCGTGATGCCACAGGTCCACGTCGGCGACGCCGGAATCACCGGCGGCAACGTCGTTGGTCCCTCCACTGCGGCAGGGACGCGCGTCGGCGTCGGCGCCGCGCCGGTCGACCAGCCCAGACTGGCCTGGGCCGTGGCGCACGGATCGGGTTGTGTGCGCTGCACGATGTCCGCCGGTGCCACCTCGCCAAAGTACCCAGCCAGCGCGATGTCGTCACGCATCATGTCGATCGCGTAACGCCCGTTCTCGATCTGGCGGCTCGAGCGGTCAAGCTCGGTGCGTGCGACGCTGTTGTTGACATACAGCGCGACGAGTGCAGAGACCATGAACAGCGAGATGGCGATCGCCACCATCAGCTCGATCAGCGTCAGCCCGGCCTGGCCGAGGCGCCTGCCGACTCCAGCCAAGTGCCCGCGGTATCGCTCAGTTCCCATCGAGGTCTCCGAAGCGCACGATGGTCGACGTCGTGCGCATGTCGCCATCCGTGACATTGAAGCCGGTCGGCACGCAGGGCGCGGTAGCGGGTGTCAACGACGCCGTCACGCCGCGCCAGACGACGACGACGTTGGCCGACGACGGGCCGCTGGCGCCCGCCGCCGGAGCCGTGACCGTGATGCAACCGCGCGCGTCGGCCATCGCACCGATCTCGCGCCCGCCGGTGGTTTCCGCGGCACCGCGCAGCAGGCGCCCCCATTCGCAGATATCACGCTCCGCACCCGCAAGTGCGGCGCAGATCGCTGCGGTGTCGTTGCCTGCGCCCGCAGGCGCTGTGTCGTCGACCGCGTAGTCGGCCAGCGCCGTCCGATTCGCACGGATGCGCTGCGCCATGTCGTCGACCAGAACCAGGGCCTGTGAACGCTGGTACGCCTCGGACTCGGTCTGGAACGCACGCAGGTTCAAGCCGAGCATCGCGAACAGACCGATCATCGTGACGACGAGCGCCACCAGGACCTCGATCATCGAGAAACCACGCTCGCCGCGGCGTGGCCTGCGGATCGGCGTCGGCCGAGGCGTCATGTGCAGGCTCCCTTGTCGGCGCGCGCGCGACCGGTGGCGTCGATCCGGATGCAAGACGGAGACACGTTGGCTGGTGCTGGACTGGCGTACTTGACCGTGATGGAAATCGGGTTCGCGGTGGCGATGCGCCCGTCGCTGCGGAACTGCAGGCTGCCGGGCCCGCCGCTGAACAAGAGCCGCGACGAGAGACCCGTCCTGCTGGTCAGAACCTCGCCCGCGGCCGTGTCCAGGTTCAGCGACCAGCCGCCGGACCAATCGGAACCGCTCAGCGAGGCGGGCGACATCACGACGACACGCTGGCGGCTCAGCGCCTCGTTGCGAGCCTGCAGCAGATCGGTCACGAGGTCGAAAGACGCATTGCGAAGGCGCTGGTTGTCGATGAAGGTGCTGAACGACGGCGCGGCCACCGCAGCCAGGATGGCCGCGACGCCGATGACGGTCATCAGCTCGATCAGCGTGACACCGGCGCTGGGGCGGAGGCGGGTCGTGCGCATCGCGATCACCAGCAACCGGTGGCCGGCGTCTTCACGCCGAGGTGGTTGATCGTCATCGTGCCGCACTTGTCGGCGGCCTGATTGCCCGACGGCGTGGCGGTGACGGTGAAGGTCGGCGCCGCGTTTGCGGGGGTGGTCACGGTCACCGCCATGCCGTAGAAGTTCGTCACATCGGTCCCGATGCCCACGCGCAGCGGCGCGGCTGCGATCGCCGCAGCGTCACCCGCCGCAACGTAAGCGCGGGCGTCGAGGAAGAGCTGCATCTGCTTCTGAGCCACGGCCAGCATCGCCGACTGTGCGGCCGCACGACGCGACTTGCGAACCTGGTCGGTGTACGCCGGATAGGCCACGGCAGCCAGGATGCCGACCACGGCCACCGTGATCATCAACTCGATCAGCGTGAAGCCGGCGGCGCGTCG
>CAZQPN010000031.1:0-13530 GCA_964595215.1 uncultured Rubrivivax sp.
CGGCTCGGCCAGGCCGAGGTCGGTGAAATGCATGGTGGGATGACGGCCCGGTGAGGGCGCGTGGCTCGCAGCCTGCTGTCGCCCGGTGGGGGCGCACCAGTCGGAAGGCGCGATGGAGGAAGGACGTCGGGAACGACCGCGTCGCGATGACTGGTGGCCGCGACGGCTGCCGTATTGTACCCGGCGGCGCCCACGGACAGGGGATGGACCTTGGCGCCCATTCGGCCAGGCCGGTGAACCTGGCGCACAGACGTCAGCACCCGCAGGCCTTCTCGCGGTGACGAACCGCAAGCCACCGCTGACGATGCATCCGGCCGGGGCATACTGGGCGCTCCGCAACGCGTTGGCGATCGACGTGGACGGCGTGCACGCCTTGTGGCCTTGCAGAGGCCGGCTGGGTGTGCGCCGTCGAGCCGCATCAGGCCGCGATGTCCTGCATCGCCGGACGACACACTCCCCCGACCCTTGACCACCGATCCCAACCCGCCGCAATGGCACCGCCTCGACGGCGCGGCCACCGCTGCGCAGCTCGACAGCGACCTCGGCACCGGGCTGAGCGCCGGCGTCGCCGAGTCGCGGCTGGCGCAGGTCGGCCCGAATGCACTGCTCGAGACGGGCCGGCGCCACCCGCTGCTGATGCTGGCATCGCAGTTCACCGACTTCATGATCCTGGTGCTGATCGCTGCGGCCGTCGTCGCCGGCGTCGTCGGCGAGCCGCAGGACGCCGTGGCCATCGTCGTCATCGTCTTGCTGAACGGCATCGTCGGCTTCGTCCAGGAGTACCGCGCCGACCGCGCGATGGCGGCGCTGAAGAAGATGGCCAGCCCGCAGGCGCGCGTGATCCGCGACGGCCGGTCCGACACCATCGATGCGACGCACCTGGTGCCTGGCGACCTGGTGGAGCTGGAAGCCGGCAACATCCTGCCGGCCGATCTGCGCCTGACCGAGCTGTCCGCGCTGAAGGTCGACGAGTCGACGCTCACGGGCGAGTCGCAGCCGGTCGACAAGCAGCTCGCGCCGCTGTCGGGGGACGACCTGGCGCTCGGCGACCGGCTCAACCTGGCCTTCAAGGGAACGGTCGTGACCTATGGTCGCGCGCGCGGCTTGGTGGTCGCCACCGGCATGAAGACCGAACTGGGGCGCATCGCCACGCTGCTGTCCGGCGAGTCCGGCAAGACCCCGCTGCAGAAGCGCCTGGCGCGCTTCGGCCGCCAGCTGGCGATCGCCGTGCTGGCCATCTGCGCCATCATCTTCGTGGCCGGCTGGTTGCGCGGCGAACCGCCGCTGGTGATGCTGCTGACCGCCGTCAGCCTGGCGGTGGCCGCCATCCCCGAGGCGCTTCCGGCGGTGGTGACGATCTCGCTCGCGTTCGGCGCGGCGCGCCTGGTGCGGCAGAACGCGCTCATCCGCCGGCTGCCCGCGGTGGAGACGCTCGGCTCGGTGACCTACATCTGTTCCGACAAGACCGGCACCCTGACGCTCAACCGCATGCACGTGGACGGCGTGCACGCAGCCGGCGAGACACTTCCCGGCCTGCCCGACAAGCCGGAGTCACCGTGGCGCGAGCTGGGCCTGGCCATGGCCCTGTGCAACGATGCCGCGGCCGGCGGCGACGGTACCCTGACGGGCGACCCCACCGAGACTGCGCTGCTGGCGGCGGCACAGGCGGCCGGCTACGACAAGGACGAATGGCTGCGCTCGATGCCGCGTCTGGCGGAGATCCCATTCGATTCGGATCGGGCGCGCATGAGCACGCTGCATCGCGATGGCGATGGCGATGGCGATGGCGTTCTGATGCTCGTGAAGGGTGCGCCCGAAGGCCTGCTGCCGCTGTGCATCGATCAGCTGGGCGCCGGCGGCGCGGCGTCGGCCTTCCACGCCGCGGCCCTGCAGGACGTGGCCGAGAAATTGGCCGCACAGGGGCTGCGCGTGCTGGCGTTCGCGCTGAAACGGCTGCCACGACTGCCGGAGGCACCCGATGCCGACGCGCTGGAGCGCGGCTTGAGCTTCATCGGGCTGGCCGGCATGATCGATCCGCCCAGGGCCGAAGCGGCCGACGCGGTGGCCGCCTGCCAGGCCGCCGGCATCGTGCCGGTGATGATCACCGGCGACCACCCCGCCACGGCGCGGGCGATCGCGCAGCGGCTCGGCATGATCGACGAGGGTGGCAAGGTGCTCGGCGGCAGCGAGCTGGCCAGGCTGTCGCTCGAAGACTTCGAACGCGAGGTCGAGTCCGTCCGCGTCTACGCGCGCATCAACCCGGAACAGAAGATCAAGATCGTGCGCGCCCTGCAGGACAAGGGCGAGTTCGTCGCCATGACCGGCGACGGCGTGAACGACGCGCCGGCGCTGAAGCAGGCCGACATCGGCGTCGCGATGGGCAAGGGCGGCACCGACGTGGCGCGCGAGGCGGCGCACATGACGCTGCTCGACGACAACTTTGCCACCATCGTGACGGCGGTGCGGGAGGGGCGCCGCATCTTCGACAACATCCGCAAGTTCGTCAAATACACGATGACGAGCAACTCGGGCGAGATCTGGACCATCTTCCTCGCCCCCTTCCTGGGCCTGCCGATCCCGCTGCTGCCGATCCACATCCTGTGGATCAACCTCGTCACCGACGGCCTGCCCGGGCTGGCGCTCGCCGGAGAAGGCGCCGAGCGCAGCGTCATGCAGCGTCCGCCGCGCCCGCCGAAGGAAAGCATCTTCGCGCACGGCATGTGGCAGCACATCCTGTGGGTCGGCCTGCTAATGGGGGCGGTCACGCTGTTGACGCAAGCCTGGGCGCTGCACAGCGGCTCGGCGCACTGGCAGAGCATGGTCTTCACGGTGCTGACGCTGTCGCAGCTGGGGCACGTGCTGGCCATCCGCTCGGAGCGCGAGTCGCTGTTCACCCAGGGCGTGTTCTCCAACCGGCTGCTGGTCGCGGCACTGGCCCTGACCTTCGTGCTGCAGATGGCGGTGCTCTACGTGCCGTGGCTGAACCCGATCTTCAAGACCACGCCGCTGTCCGCGGGCGAACTGGCGGCCTGCCTGGCGCTGTCGTCGGTGGTGTTCTTCGGAGTGGAGCTCGAGAAGGCAATGATACGGCGCGGCTGGCTTTACAAGGACGCTTAGCCGGGGCGGCACATGACGGCTTGCGGCAACGCCGCTGCGCCAGCCGCCCGTGCGATCGCTCGGGCCCACAGGGTCGACCGCGAGCATGCTGCCGATCAGGAAGCCGGTGCGCAACTCGCCACCGATGGCTTTGGCCAGGCCCACATGGCTCAGCGACAGGCCGCGCAGGGCCACCGCCTCGCTGTGTGTGCCAATGGCGACGGCGAGGTAGCCCGGTCCGGGCACGAAGAACGCCAGTGTCGGCCAGGATGGCGTCGGGCCCGATGTGGTCGGCGGAGATCTCGCGATCCGACTCGTGCAGGCGCAGCAGGTCCATACGGATACACCTTCGATCGTCGGCTGCCGGTGAACCGCGACCCGATGGCGGGCTCGACTTGCGCTTGTGCCGGCCGCGCATCCTGGCTTCGGGCTTTCAGGGCATTCAAGGTGCCTCGGCCCGGCGTCCTTGGACGCCGATGCCACCCGCCTGGCCCAGTGGCTTGGCGCGTGCTGATGCGCCGACGAGTCCCGGGCTGTCCGGGGCTCGCATCCAGACCGGCAGGACTGTGCCGGCGCCTGGGGCAACAGGCGGTCATACTGCTTCTTGACGACGCCGTGGCACTCGCAGGATCGTCGTTCGAGCCCCATACGGTCGCGCACGGCGATGCGACCGCGCCAGTGGTGGATCAAGCCGGCCTGCTGCAAATGACCGGAGGCCGCGGTCACGCTCTCGCGGCGCCCGCCCAGCCTGCCCGCGATGAGTTACTGCGTCACCACGATCTCGGCCCCCGGCAGCCGGTCCAGGCTGTGCAGAAGCAAACCGCAGACCTGCTGCTCCACGGTGTGGTGGCGGTTGCAGATGGCGGTTTGTGCGATCTGTGTCGCCAGCGCCTGGACGTAAGGCAGAAGAACGCCTCTGATGGCGTCGGATCGGCCGAACTCGTCCTGGATCGCCTGCGCGCCGATGCGAAACGCCTTGCCCGCGATCAGCACCGCGCTGCTGTTGGTCGTGGCGCTGACACCCAGCAGGAGCGACATGCCGACGACGCCTTCGTTGCCCACGATGGCGAACTCGGTCCACGCACCGCTGGCAAGCGTACGCAGCAGCGAGACGACTGCAGCGGTTGGAAAGCAGGCATGGCGCCGGGGCCGGCCCGGCTCACAAAGAACCTGACCCCGGGTCAGGTCGACGCACTCCAACTGTGGGCACCAGCGTGCCCAGTCGGCATCCGTCAGCGCTGCGAGCAAACGGTTGCCTGTCGGGCTTCGTCCTGTGCCGGCCGAACGCTCGCGTAGCGAATCTGGCTCATGGGTCCGCTGTCTGACGTACCGTGCGATGACGCACTGATCCTGATCAATC
Source organism: uncultured Rubrivivax sp. (assembly GCA_964595215.1). Classification (GTDB taxonomy): domain Bacteria; phylum Pseudomonadota; class Gammaproteobacteria; order Burkholderiales; family Burkholderiaceae_C; genus Rubrivivax. The sequence continues at coordinate 4,457 of CAZQPN010000031.1, forward strand.
GCGAGACCTGATGTGTCAAGGGGTGCACGGAAGCCATGGACCAGGGAGTTCAGACCCTCTCTTGCAGCCCCGCGGGGCTGACCTGCCCGGTTTCTTCGGACCAGTAGTTCCTGGGAAGATGGGTCTTCGTCAGCGAGGAGCCCATGAGGAAGAGTCGATTCACCGAGGAGCAGATGATCGCCGCCTGCGCGAGGCCGACCGCATGTCGGTTGCCGAGGCGGCCAAGAAGAGCAAGGTCAGCGAAGGGCTGGGCCCGGTGCTGATGGGGGCCGGCACGCTGCGCCGACGGTCCAGCATGAACCCGGCCGATGCCAGGCCACTGGCAAAGCGTCGCGCCTGCGTGTCAGCCAGTTGCCGATGGTCACCGAGGTGGCGCTTCAATTCATCGCCAGCGGCGCCTTGCGAGCCGGCCGCGGAAAGCGCCGCTCGATCGCCTGCTGTTCGGCTTGGCTCAGCGTGACGTCGACGGCCGCCAGGTTCTCACGCAGGTGCACCGCGCCCGAAGCCTTCGGGATCGCGATCACATCCGGTTGCGCGAGCAGGCTCGCCAGCGCCACCTGCACGGCAGTCAGGCCGCGCGCCGCGGCGATGTCGTTGAGGACGGGATCCCGCGCGGCCCGGCCCTGATCGATCGGGCTGTAGGCCATGAGCGGCATGTCCCGTGCGCGCAGCCAGGGAAGCAGAGCGAACTCCGCATCACGTTCACCCAGCGAGTACCAGACCTGGTCAAGCGCACAGCCGTCGCTGATCGACGCCAGCTCTTCCATGTCGTCGACATCGAAATTGCTGACGCCCCAACGCCGGATATGGCCCGCCGCGGCCAGTCGCTCCAGCGCGCCGACGGTCTCCACGAGACGATGCGCCCCGCGCCAGTGCAGCAGGTAGATGTCGATGTGGTCCAGCCCCAGGCGGCTCCGACTGCGGTCGCAGGCGGCCCGCGTGCCGTCGCGGCTCGCGTTGTGCGGGTACACCTTGCTCACGACGATCACCTCGTCGCGCCGCACGTCGCCGGCGCGGATGGCGTCGTTCAGGGCGACACCCACGACTTCCTCGGCGCCGCCTTCGCCGTACATTTCGGCCGTGTCGATCAGGCGATAGCCGAGTTCGAGCGCCATCCGCACTGAAGAGATCTCTGCCGCGCGCGTGGCGTTCGACTCGCCGAAACGCCATGTGCCCAGACCGAGCACGGGCACGGTCAGGGGGCTATTGCCGTGGGGTAGGTGGACGTTGCGCATCGCTCCGATTTTGCGTCGTCTTGCGCCACACACTGGCCAGCCACGCTTGTTGCTCGATCGGCAACCCGGCCGGTCGGTAGAAGTGCTCCACGTCGATGAACCCGGCCGCGGTCAGGTAGCGCTGCCAGGTCGGCCAGTCATGGAAAGCGCCGTAGCGGTCACCGTTCCATCCTTCCTGACCGGTGCCGCGCGGATTCGAGCTGAAGAGGACGCCGCCAGGTTTCAGGGTTCGGTGCAGTTGTCGAAGCACACGTGGCAGTTCCTGGCTGGGCACATGAAAGAGCACCGCGTTGGCGAACACCCCGTCGTGGTGCGCGTCAGGCAAGTCCAGTTCCAGCAAGCTCTGTTCGAGCACCTCGCAGCCGCTGTGCAACCGGGCCAGCGCGGCTTGATTCGCCGAGCCGTCCAGGCCGACGGCGCGGTGTCCCAGTGCCGCGAAGGTCATCAGGTCGCGCCCTGGGCCACAGCCCAGGTCCAGCAGGGTGAAAGGCGGCGTCCCACGGAGTGCGGCGAGGAACGCCTGAACGTTCTGGCTGACGTCGTGGTCGCGCGTGCCTTCCCAGTAGCACAGCGCACGCTCGTCGTAGTGGCCCACCGTGCGGGCGGCGATGTGGTGCATGTCTTCCGGGCTCAACGGCATGCCCGATCATTTCACGCCACTGGCGTGGCCATGCGGAGCGGGTGGGCGCGTTCGGGCGAGGGCGTGACAGATCACTGCCACCGGTCCGGCGGGTTACCGGGCTGACCATGGCCGGCATGCTCAAAGCCCCGAAGGGCAAGCGGGTGAGTGTTGGAGAGATGAACCCCTGGCGCTGAGGACTGCATGCTCGCGCTCGACACGAACGTGCTGGTCGGCTATCCAGTGCAAGACGACAGCGGGCAGCTCGCCCCTGCGAAGCGCCTGATCGGCCGTTGCGTCGCCGAGGGCCAGTCGCTCTTTGTTCCGGTGACGGTGGCCCTCGAACTCGAGTGGGTGCTGCGCGCCAGCTTCGGATACATGAACCACGACGTGCTGCAGGTCCTTTCGACCCTGTTCTCCGCGCGAGGCGCGCGGCGATGTCCTGCAGCGGCAGGCTGCCGATCCAGGGGAAGAGTCCTTCTCCATGCGCTCGAGCCAGCGCGCAGCGTAGCGCGGACTCCAGCCGCTATGCTTGGTGGCGTGCCGCTCGCGGGGGTGGGGCAGCCTCGAAGGTGATGCCCGCCACGGCATGGGATCTTTCGGGACCATCCTGGGCGATCGGATGGCCTGCCCGGAGGGACTCGAACCCCCGACCTGCTGCTTAGAAGGCAGCTGCTCTATCCGGTTGAGCTACGGGCAGCCCGCGGCTGATTCTAGGGACGCGCGACGCCGTGCGTCGCGGCGCGCCCCTCAGCGGTGGTGCCGGTACTGCGTCGCGCCGAACAGCATCTCGCGCGCCTGGGCATCGAGTTGCGGCCGTCGCGCACCGGCCAGGACCTCGACGCCTCGCTTGACCGCCGGACGCGCGCCGACCTCGTCGAACCACCCCTTCAGGTGCGGGAACTCGTTCCAGTCGATGCCCTGGCTCTTCCACGAACGCAGCCACGGGTAGACCGCGATGTCGACGATCCCGTATTCGGATCCGCCCAAATAGCGGCTGCGCGCGATGCGCCGGTTCAGCACGCCATACAGGCGACGCGCCTCGCTGCTGTAGCGATCCACCGCGTAGGGGATCTTCTCCGGCGCGTAGACGCGGAAGTGGTGCGCCTGGCCCAGCATTGGCCCGACGCCACCCATCTGGAACATGAGCCACTGCAAGGCCTCGTACTTGCCGCGCGTGTCGGTGGGCAGGAAGCGGCCGGTCTTGCCGGCGAGGTAGAGCAGGATGGCGCCCGACTCGAACAGCGTGATCGGTTCGCTGTCCGGCCCGTCGGGGTCGGTCAGTGCCGGGACCTTGTTGTTCGGGCTGAGGGCCAGGAACGCGGGCTCGAACTGCGCTCCGGCGCCGATATCGACAGGTATTGCACGGTAGGGCAGCCCGCACTCCTCGAGCATGATGTGCACCTTGTGCCCGTTGGGGGTCGGCCACGAATACACTTCGATCATCATCGGCTCCCAGCCCGGGGCGGCCGGCGCCGCCTGCCTCAGACCACTCTAAACCATGCTGGACGGAATCAAGCGGCTGTTCGCGCGTCCTGCCGAGGCCCCCAGCGCCTGGGACCCGGTCGTCGTCTGGGCAGACCAGAACCAGATCGTCTTCCGCGCAGCGCGCGAGGAGCAAGGCTTCGTGCTCGAGGGCCACATCGGCAACCTGCCGTGGCGGCTCGAGTGGGGCGAGTCGCAGCGACCCTACGTGCCGGGGCAGGAGTTGCGGCTCCGGATCGACGCCGGCCTGCCGCCCGGACTGCAGGCGATGGTGCTCGACCGCCGGCTGCAGGGCCTGATGGAGGAGCAGATGTTCGCCGAGTACGTCGAAGGCGTGCAGACGCGCATCGACAACACGACGCCCCCCGAGATGCGCTGGCTCGTCATGCTCAACAAGCTTTCGGAGCCGGAGCTCGGTGCGTTGCGCGAGGGCTTCTCCGCCGTCGGCAGTGCCAAGGGGTGGATCGGCCACTGGCTGCAGGGCGGCTTGACACCCGCGCTGCTCGGTGCGCCGCTGGCGCCCGACCAGCCGATGGTGCTGATGATCGCGCGCGGCCGGCTCACGCTGCGCACGGCGCTGACGGACCCGACGCCGCCGGTACTGGACGCCTGGCTGCGGGTGTTCACGACGGCGGTGCGCGAGGCACGCCGCACCGCCGAGCAGGCGGCGGCCGAACCATCGGGCACGCCGGCCAGCGGCTGGTCGGGCGCCGACGAGCCCCGCGACGAGACGCCGCCCCGGCGCGGCTGACGCGGCGAGACGCCGGCCGACGCGCCGCTCAGGCCGCGTGGCGGCCGAGTTCGAGCTTGGCAATCGCGTTGCGGTGCACCTCGTCCGGGCCGTCGGCGAAGCGCAGCGTGCGGGCCTGGGCGTAGTAGTAGGCGAGCGGGAAGTCGTCGCTGACGCCGCCGCCACCGTGCACCTGGATGGCCCAGTCGATGACCTGGCAGGCCATGTTGGGCGCCACGACCTTGATCATCGCGATCTCGCCCTTGGCGCTCTTGTTGCCGGCGACGTCCATCATCCACGCCGCCTTGAGCGTCAGCAAGCGTGCCTGCTCGATCATGCAGCGCGCCTCGGCGATGCGCTCGCGCGTGACACCCTGCTCGGCGACGCTGCGGCCGAAGGCCACGCGCTGGGTCGCGCGCTGGCACATCAGCTTGAGCGAGCGCTCGGCGAGCCCGATCAGCCGCATGCAGTGGTGGATGCGGCCCGGGCCGAGCCGGCCTTGCGCGATCTCGAAGCCGCGCCCCTCGCCGAGCAGCATGTTCGAGGCCGGCACGCGCACGTTGTCGAATACGACTTCCATGTGGCCGTGCGGCGCGTCGTCGTAGCCGAAGACGTTGAGCGGGCGCAGGATGGTGATGCCCGGCGTGTCGCGTGGCACCAGGATCATCGACTGCTGCGAGTGGCGCGGCGCCGTCGGGTCCGTCTTGCCCATGAAGATGAAGATCTTGCAGCGCGGGTCGCCGGCGCCGCTTGTCCACCACTTGCGGCCGTTGATCACGTAGTGGTCGCCGTCGCGCTCGATGCGCGCCTCAATGTTGGTGGCGTCGGACGACGCGACCGCCGGCTCGGTCATCGCGAAGGCGCTGCGGATCTCGCCGGCCAGCAGCGGCTCCAGCCACTGCGTCTTGTGCTCGGCCGAGCCATAGCGCACCAGCACCTCCATGTTGCCGGTGTCGGGCGCGCTGCAGTTGAAGACCTCGCTCGCCCAGGGCAGGCCACCCATGATCTCGGCCAGCGGCGCGTACTCCTGGTTCTTCAGGCCGGCGCCGTACTCGCTCTCGGGCAGGAACAGGTTCCACAGCCCGGCGGCGCGCGCCTTGCCCTTGAGCTCCTCGATCAGCGCCAGCGGGGTCCAGCGCCGGCCGGCACGCGTGTTGGCCTCGATCTCGTCGAAGTAGCGCTGCTCGTTGGGGTAGACGTGCTCGGCCATGAAGGCCGAGACGCGCTGCTGCAGTTCCTGCGTGCGGGGGCTGAAGGCGAAGTCCATGAGGGTGTCTCCTTGGGTGTGGGGTGTCGCCGCGGTCGCGGCGCTCAGCGGGCGGCCTGCGCGAAGCGCCAAGCCATCTCGGCCAGCGGGCGGGTCGATTCGCCGGTGGTGCGTGCCTGCGCGCTGGCGGCGGTGCCGTCGAGCACGCGCTTGGCGATGCCCTGGCAGATCGACGCCAGGCGGAACAGGTTGTAGGCGAGGTAGAAGTTCCAGTCGGCCATCACCGCGGCCGGGTCGGCGCGGCCGGTGCGCTCGCAGTAGCGGCGCACGTACTCGGCCTCGATCGGGATGCCCAGCGCCGCATGGTCCAGTCCGCCGATGCCGCGGAAGGTGCCGGGCGGGATGTGCCAGGCCATGCAGTGGTAGCTGAAGTCGGCCAGCGGGTGGCCGAGCGTCGACAGCTCCCAGTCGAGCACCGCGAGCACGCGCGGCTCGGTCGGGTGGAAGATCAGGTTGTCGAGCCGGAAGTCGCCGTGCACCACCGACACCTCGGCGGCGTCGCGCGCGCTCGCCGGCACGTGCGCCGGCAGCCACTCCAGCAGACTGTCCATGGGCTCGATGCGTTCGGTCTCGGAGGCCCGGTACTGCTTGCTCCAGCGGCCGATCTGGCGCTCGACGTAGTTGCCGGCCTTGCCGTAGTCGGCCAGCCCGGCGGCGGCGACGTCGACGCGGTGCAGCGCCGCGATGACGCGGTTCATCTCGTCGTAGATCGCGCCGCGCTCGGTCGGCGCCAGGCCGGGCAGCGACTGCTCCCACAGCACGCGTCCCTCGACGCACTCCATCACGTAGAAGGCGCGTCCGATGACGGACTCGTCCTCGCACAGCACGTGCATGCGTGCCACCGGCACGCCGCGGCCGGCGAGGGCAGCCATGACGCGGAACTCGCGCTCGATCGCGTGCGCCGACGGCAGCAGCCTGGACACCGGGCCGGGCTTGCTGCGCATCACCCAGCGCCCGCCCGGCGTGTCCAGGCGATAGGTCGGGTTGGACTGGCCGCCCTTGAACTGGGTCACCGTCAGTGGACCGCGGAAGCCCTCGATGCGGGTGCTCAGCCAAGCCTCGAGCGCGCCGACGTCGAAGGCGTGCTGCGCTCGCACGGGTTGGGTGCCGGTGTACTGTTCCATGGGCGACTCAGTCGGTGACCGGGGTGGGCCAGGCGGTGGCTAGGTGTCCGCGATCTCCAGCAGGGCCTCGCGCGACAGCACGACGATGCGCGCCGGCTCGACGATCAGCACGCCGTCGCGCTCCAGGCGCTTGAGCTCCTGGTTGACGCGCTGGCGCGAGGCGCCAAGGAGCTGGGCCAGGTCCTCCTGCGCCAGCTGCAGTCCGATGCGGATCGCTTCGCCCTGGCTGACACCGTAGCTGCGCGCGAGCAGCAGCAGCTGGCGTGCCAGGCGCGAACGCAGCGGGCGCGTGTTGAGCTCCTCGTAGTGGTTGAACATCAGCCGAAGCCGGCGACAGTTCAGGCGCAGCAGCGCGTCGTAGAGCTCGACATGCCGCGCCAGCAGCGCCAGGAAGTCGGGTTTGCGCACGGCCAGCAGCGTCGTCGCGCCGTGCGTGTCGGCGTCGTGCGTGCGCGGCAGGCCGTCGAACAGGGCGATGTCGCCGAACCAGGTGCCTGGCTCGACATAGGTCAGGGTGACGAGCTTGCCGGCCATCGAGACGGTGCTGACCCGTACCGCGCCCTTGGCCACGCCGATCCACTCCTCGGCCGGCGAGCCACGCGCGGCCAGCGGGGCGCCGTCCGGCAGTCGCCGCACGCTGGCGCGGGCGAGGATGTCCTGTTGCAGTGCGGTGGATAACTTCGAGAACCAAGGCCCCGACTCGATGTGATGACGTTCGTCCAGTGTAAGAGCCGTGCGCGTCATGGTTTGTCCCTGAGGCGACAGCAGGCCGAGGGCGCCATCGTCCGCCATGGGACCATAACCGAAGGAGACCTGATGCCCGCGCCCGCCCTGACCCTGATCGACCGCCAGGACCAGGTGAGCCCCGAGGAGTGGCAGGTCCGCGTCGATCTCGCCGCCGCTGACCGGCTGGTGGCGATGTCCGGGTGGGGCGACTTGGTGTTCACTCGCGTGAGTGCGCGCGTGCCGGGCGCGCCGGGGCAGTTTCTGATCAACCCCTACGGGCTGCTGCGTCGCCTCGACCGCCGGGGCCCGGGTTACGACAGCTCAGCGGCCCGCCCCCCGGCCATGCCGGCGATCAGTCCTGGAAACGCGGCGGGCGCTTCTCGAGGAAGGCCTTCAGCCCTTCGCCGCCGTTGGCGTGGAAGAGGTTGCGCACAAAGTGGTCGCGCTCGTGGTCGAGCTGCTCGGCCAGCGGCGATGCGAGTGCCGAGCCCATCAGCGTCTTGACGCTGGCGACCGCGTTCGGCGCCATCGCGGCCAGCCTGCCGGCGAGCTCGAGCGCGCCGGCCAGCGCATGCCCGCGGTCGGCGAGCCGGTTGATCAGTCCCCAGTCGCGCCACTGGCGCGCGGTCATCGGCTCGGGCAGCCACATCATCTCCAGCGCCAGCGCGCGTGGGACCCGGTGCGCCAGCTGCCACGTCGTGCCGGCATCGGGCGACAGGCCGACGCGGCCATAGGACAGCACGAACTTCGCGTCGTCCGCGGCGACGACCAGGTCGCAGGCCAGCACCAACGCACAACCGGCCCCGGCGGCGAAGCCCTCGACGGCGGCGATGACCGGTTTCGGGCACGCCGTCAGCGCCTCGACGAAACCGTGCAGCGCGCCCATCGACGCCATCTGCGCGTCCGGGCCGCGCTCACGCACGCCGAGCAGGCGCTGCAGGTTGCCGCCGCCGCAGAAGTGCTCGCCGTCGCCGCGCAGCACGACGCAGCGAACGTCCGGGTCCGCCTCGGCGCGCGCGATCACCTCGAGTCCGGCCGCGCTGGCCTGCGGCGACAGGCTGTTGCGGGTCGCGGGATCGCTCAGGGTCAGGACCAGCGCACCGTCGCGCTGCTCGCTCAGCAACTGGGAGGCCATCGGTGGTCGTCCTGGAGGCGGCAATGCGTCACGGATTGTGTCATGGGCACCTGAGCGCCTTGGCTGCTGCGGCCGGGCCTGTAACTGCTCGTGCTAGAGTGCCCGCGCGTCGGCTTCCGATCGCCACACTGCATGTCGAACCCTCGGATTCCGACCCTCTCGCTTACGCTGGCCCTGGCTGTCGCGCTCCTGACATCGGCACCGCAGCCAGCGCGCGCGCTGGGGCTGTCGACGCAGGCCCCGACCGCGGTCCTCGGCAGTCCGCTGGAGGCCGAGTTCGCGATCCGGGTCGACGCCGGCGAGTCGCTGGACGCCGAGTGCGTTCGTGCGCAAGTGCTGATCGGGGAGCGCTCGCTGCCGGCGGATGCGCTTCGAACGCAGCTGACCGGCCTCGGGCCGGCCGGCGCCGGTCCGGCCACAGCGCGCTTTCGCGTGCTGACGCTGGTGCGCATCGAGGAGCCGGTCGTCGAGGTTCTTGTCGAGGCCGGCTGTCAGGGCAGGATCAGCCGGCGCTTCGTGATTTTCGCCGATCCGCCCGTCGTGGCGACGCCTGCCGCGGATCGGGACGTCGCCGACGGCACGACCGCCATGGCCGCCCGACGAGCGGTTGCCGGGGCGACGCCAGGTACGGCGGCGGTGACCTTGCCGCCAGCCGCCTCGGTGAACGGCGGCACGGCGCGCAGCGAGGACCCGGCGGCGACGGCTGCCGCGCGGCGCGGCGGCGCGAGGTCCGACGCCGCCGCGTCGCGGGCA